>NZ_JAXMIH010000012.1 GCF_034366625.1 Prosthecobacter sp. | reverse complement strand
ACGCATGCCAAGTCGGCGGCGTGGCAGGACGCCCAAAAGAAAGACGGCGGCTACGTCACCGCCTACGCACAAAAGAACCCGCAGGGGGAGGACCTGGCGGAGTCGGCGCTCTTCGCCTACACCCTGCTGCATCACCCGGACCGGATCCCCCCGGAGGAGGCGGCGAAAATCGCGCGCCTCATCCCCCACCGGATCGCCTTCGTGGAGAAGCTGCTGCCGAAGGACAAGCCGCTGCATTTCGCCGTCGAAGCGAAACGGTGATGGCGACAGGCGAAAATGGAAAGCTTGGTGGGAAAACTGAAAAGCTGAAATGAGAAAGCTGAAATCTGAGCCGAGCGCGGCGGTTAAGCGCGAGACAGACAGCGGCACGCTGCCCGAAGGGCGACACGAGTGTGAGGCACGAGGGAGTCAAATCCGAAATTCGGATCTGATTTCCCATTTCTACTTTCCCATTTTTGTTTTTCCTGACCGAGCACCGGCTACCGGTGAGCGGCCGGGGCCGTAAAATTAGTATTGACCTTGGACCGGTGGGTCGGTCATCCTCAAGTATGACGGTGCGAGGGGGGCTTTCCCAGCCTCGCTGGTGCCGGACACTTCGGGGTCGGAACTTTCGCACTTCGCCGTATGCAACGAAGCATTCTCCTGATGGTCGCGCTGGCGGCGGGCATGGGGCATAAGGTCGCCACAGCCGCCGTGGTCGCCGTGCAGTTCAACAACATGTTCGTCGTGGGCCATGGCTCGGTCAGCAGTTGGAACGGCAGTTTTTCCAACGCGACGATGAACTCGCGGACTGACATACTGCCCTTCACCAGTCCGGTGGACGGCGCGACGCGCTTTGGCCCCAACCACCCGGCGAACGCGCAGGGCAATGTGATCGCCTCCACGTACACCCAGCTGGACGGTGCGGGCACCTTCGTCACGACCTCGCTCGGCACGACGACCAGCGTGTTCGGCAGCAACCGCCCGAATTACAGCGTGCAATCGTTTGCCAACGGCAGCCGTCTGCCCATCGCGGCAGCCTCGGGCACGCTGGGGTCGGCGCTGAACCTGCCCAACGGCACGCTGCTGAACGCGGGGACGACGATCTACGCGGATTTTTCCGCCTATGTGATGGATTACAACAAGCCCGCTGACTACTGGCATGACACCACCACGTCGCTGACGCATCAGGTGTATGAGGGCGGGACCACGTCGTTCTTTTATCAGGACGGTCTCGGGCAGTACCAGTTGCTGTCATCGTATGCGGGCTCGGTCATGGAACTGCTCAACAATTACTCGACGGGAAGCACGGTCATCAACTGGAACGGCACGAGCACGGCGGTGAACAACGTGCTGCTGCCAGCGACGCTGCAGTTCGGCGTGTTTGGCGATAACATTCAAGACACCGGCATCCTGCCGTCGGAGCTGAACACCAGCCCGTATCTGGGTTTTTTCGCCATCGCCAGCATGCCGTTCACCGCGAACTTCGATCTCGATAACGCCACGCTCGCGCCTGAACCGGCGCGGCTGCTGCTGCTGCTGGCAGGCGCGGGATGCGTGATGCTGCGGCGGAAGCGGAGACTTGCCTGCTGAGCACGGGTTACTGTGCAAGTTGTTGGTTCTTGGTTGTTGGTGGGCGGTGAGTCTGGTGGAGGAGTTGTCTTCTGTAAGGTTCCGAATGGGAACAGGAGAGAAGGGAGGGAACGGAGAGGTAGCGAAACGAGGGGACGAACTGCGGATGGGCGAAGGGACTGCCATGTTTTGCGGCGGGACACTGCGGAGATTCGTTGCTGCGCCGTGAAGTTCAGCCATGATGAGGCCGTCTTCCCACCCCGTGACTTTATGAAGAGGTTGTTCGTTCCTGTGATGCTCTTGTTGGTCCTGCCCTGGCACCTGGCCGCCGAACTGCCGCGCGAATGGACCAGTGCCGACGGGAGAAAGCTCCAGGCCGCGCTGAGCAAGGCCTCAAGCAACGGCGTCACCCTCATCCTCCCAGGGGGGCAGCAGATCGACCTGCCCATGGCCAAACTGAGCCCGGGGGACCAGGCTTATGTGCAGCAATGGCTGGTCGATGATGCCAAGCGTGAGTCGAGCTTTGGCCTCAAGGTGCTGGGAACCGCGAGCAGTCTGGCAACCACCTTTCTGAAAAGCAAGGCGGCGGGAGGCATGGGGAGAGGGTTTGGCAAGATCATCGACATCCATATCAGCCCTGGCGGCCAGGACCTGTATTCCATGCGTGTCGATGAGGGCGACGGCGAAACCCTGCTGGAAGTGAATGTGCAAATGCTGCCACCGAAGGTGGCCCGGGGAATCGAGTCTCTCGAAGTCAGCAAGCTCAGCCTGGTCTATCTGAAGCGTGACAAGACCGCAGGCGAGGCCGCCGTGAAACCCCGGTGGCTGCCCGGCGCGCCAACGAAGCTGGGCGTGCATAAAGTGTTCACCCTTGATAATGGCAAAGCCACCGCGTTTGGGGTGGGCTTTCTGCTGCCTGCCGGAGCAAGTCCGGTGGGCTTGCGCTATGACGGTCTGGTGAAGCTTGAGGTGCCCATTCGCTGAGGGCCTTCGCAGTGCAAGCATTCACTCGCAGTTCCCGTTTAGCATCCCCCCCTCCCACCCTATGATTGCTCCTCGTTTTGCCTGGCTTTGTCTGGGCCTGATCCTGTCCATCGCCGCCGTGGCGGCGGATGCTCCGAAACCCGCGCCGGTGCAGACGACGCCGAAGCTGAAGATTCTCAACAAGCAGATCGCGGCGAATGCGGAGGATGCGAAGGCGTATTCCAACCGGGGCTACACGCTGGCGCTGCTGGGCCGCAAGGAGGAGGCGCGCGCCGACCTGCAACGGGCGCTGGTGCTCGACGGCAAGGCGCCGATGCGCAATCGCGTGGGCTGGGCGTATTTCAATCTGGGCGATTACGCGGAAGCGGTGCGCGAGTTTGAGGCGGCGGCGAAACTCAGCGGGCATGAGGCGCACTACGACTACTACTCGCTGGTGCTGGGCTACTGGGGCACGGGGGACACGCAGCGCGCGCTGGAAAACTACGATCTCGCGGTGCAACGCGATCCACGCCTGGGTGAGAACAAGACCCTGCACGAACGCACGCTCGAATGGACGCCGCTGGAACAGCGCGCGATGCACGAGACGTACGTGCTGTGGAGCAAGGCGTGGAAGAGGTGACGCGCTTTGCGCGGAAAACTGAAAAGCGGAAAACTGAAAGCTGAGCCGAGCGCGGCGGTTAAGCGCGAGACAGACAATGCGAAGCATTGGGCGTAGCCCGAGACGAGCGTGAGGCGCGAGCGAGTCAAAGCTGAAATGGGAAAGCTGAGCCGAGCAGCGTGGCGGTCCGTTCTCCGAAGCATCTGCGAAGGATGAAGAGTCGAGACAGACAGCGGAACGCTGCCCGAAGGGTGAGCGAAGCGAGTCAACCGTGAGGTGCGAACGAGTCAATAGGAGTAGGAGGACGAGTAGGAGGCACGATCCTTGACCGCTTGACCCTGCCTTGACTCTTTGATTCGAGCACTGACGCCCTGGTGGGCGGTGGGTGGAACATATTTGGATTGCGTGAACCCAGCAGGGGCGTGTAAAAACAGCCGACCTCGTTTCGAAAGGATCGGCCTGATCGGGGTCAACGCTTCCCACGACACTGCATGAAAAAGGAAACCTCTCGGAAAGGCGTTGGAGCCACAAAGACGTTGTCACCCATCCAACGTGAGGAACTGCTCAGTGCCCTGAGAGCCCGCTTTGAGAAACACCGGAACCGTCATCCAGGTCTTGAGTGGGCTCCATTGCACGAAAGGCTGGAAGCGAATGCGGAAAAGCTGTGGTCACTCCATGAGATGGAACGAACCGGCGGTGAACCGGATGTGGTGGGGCAGGATCTCAAGACGGGCGAGTACCTGTTTTTTGATTGTTCCGCGGAAAGCCCCAAGGGCCGCACGAGTGTTTGCTACGACCGTGAAGGGCTGGAGTCGCGGAAGGAACATCCACCGAAAACGACCGCGATGGACATGGCGGCGGCCATGGGCGTTGAGCTTTTGACGGAAGAGCAGTATCAAGCGCTGCAGAAGCTGGGAAATTTCGACACGAAGACGTCGAGCTGGGTGAAAGCGCCGGCGGAGATTCGAAAACTCGGCGGCGCGCTCTATGGGGAGCGCCGCTACGGCCGCGTCTTCGTGGGTCACAACGGCGCGCAGTCTTACTATGGTGCCCGGGGGTTCCGTGGCTCGCTCAGGGTCTGAAGGGGGAGGGCTGGAAAGCAGAAAGCAGAAAGCAGAAAAACTGAGAAGCGGAAAAGCTGAGAAGCTGAAAGTGGAGAGCCCGCTGTTGCCAGGGTACAATTGTCTCGACAGAGGAATCGGAACCCGTAAACATGCCGGAGATCAAGGTGCTGAGACACCCGCCCCCACTTTGTTTTTCAGCGTACGGTTCGCCCAAGTCACGGAGTCTTTCGCACATGCCAGATGATGAACCAACGCCGAATTTGGCCGAAGCGGCGTACGCAGATGCCAAACGATTTGCCAAAGAGGGCGCTTTTGCAGAGGCGCTGGAACGCCACGAATGGTTTCATGAACATGCCCTGGCTTATCAGCCCTCATACTACGGTGTCAGGCTTTCATTTGCTCTGTCCTCCTGGCGAGAGCTTGGCACCAAGTATCCGCCTGCGCTTGAGGCGCTGAAGCGGATTCGAGATCGCGATACCGCGCGAGTTCACGCCGGTGATGCTTCGGATGAGGTCTTCCACGATGTGGTTTCCATCAATCACGCGTTGGGAGACGACGACGCTACGATGTCACTCTTCAAGCGCATCGAGCGCCAGCAACCAGATGTCGCCAAGCGCCGATTTCGCCACCTCATGGAGGTGTCGTTCTCCGCCGATCCTGCACTCTTCCTTCGCTACACTCCGGATTTACTGACCTACTTTGATTTGCTGAGGGAGAGACATCGCGACATGAGAGAGCGTTTTGTCCGCCTTGTTCCGCCCCGCATTGCCGCCGACGCAGAACCGAAATTTTTGGCAGCGTTAGCTGCAACGCCTCGAAGGATGGATGACGGTTTTCAATCCACGGCTGAGAAGCTTTCAACCCTGGCCAGGTCAGCAGGACAGCCAGATGTGGCCTCACGCATCTTGACTCTTGCGGATGAATTCATTTTGGAGCTGAGATCACAAGTGGCATGAAGAACCCTCGCGAAATACAAGCCAAGAAACAGAGTCCACATTATTCACGCCGTCGTGACCATGATCATACGCAGATACCGGCCTGGAGAGGAGAGCGCCATTTGGACTGTTTACTTTCGAGCCACCCATGAATCGAACGCTGGTGACTATCACCGAGACCTTCTCAACAGGTGGGCTCCACCGGACCAGGACATGGCGGAATGGGCCAGCCGACTGCGGACGAAGAATCCATTCGTGGTCGTCGCCGGGAATCAGATTGTGGGCATGGCGGAACTCGATGAGACGGGCTTTATCGACTACTTCTACGTCCATCCGGACTTCCAACGTCAAGGGGTAGGCTCCGCCCTCCTTTCGACACTCGAGGCCGAGGCCCAAGCCATGCATCTGCCTTCTTTGGTTGCGGATGTCAGCATCACCGCGCGAGATTTTTTTGAGGCCCGTGGTTTTGACGTCATCGAGGCACGCTCCAACGTGATCATCGGACATCCAGCCCCGAACTTTGCCATGTCGAAGCGTTTGACGGGGGAACCGGGTCAAGAGGCGATGTGCGAGCGCGATGCGTGACCGCTGTGGCGGCGGTTATTTCTTGTTCGCGTCTTCCACGGCGTCGCGGATTTTCTCGCCGGGGCGCTGGTCGAGGGCGTCGTCGATTTTGTCGCCCACTTTTTCGCCGACGGTTTTTTCCCGGCAGCTTGGGAGTGCGGTCAGGGTGAGCAAGGCGAAGGGGAGCAGGAGGAGGGATGTTTTCATGGTGTTCAGGGTGTGCCGGTAGCGGCGGGGGAGCGTGGCGATGGAGTGTTGCAGCTTTTTCTTCAGGGTGCTGGTCTGCTTTTGGAGGCGGCCCAGGCGTTTCTCGTCCTGGCCCAGCGAGAAGAGCAGGTTGTCATGGGTCAACTGCGCATACTTCTGCCTGAGCGTGCCTTTGACCTGGTTCCAGGAGCCTTGGAAGGCGAGTTTGGTCATGGTGGTTGATGGTGGTGGTGGCTATCCATGAAATCGCGATGCGACCGGCTTTGGCCGTACGGCGCGACCCGGAGAACGGGTGGAGCGGCGGGGCTGGCTGGCGTGCGGTGGGTTCCCCCGCCACATCACCCGCTGCGTCTTGAGGGCGAAGCGCACCACCGCTCCGGCTTTGGGTGCGGTGCAGGCGTCATACACATGCATGATGAACTCGCCTAATGTCAGCGTGGTGTTTCCGGGATGGGTCTGCCTTTTCATGGACTGAGCCTAGCGGCGGCAGCCCCGCCGGTGCCATGGGGTGTTTACCCCGTTTGGCTGGAAGGGGGAGAGATGAAAACTGAAAAGCTGAAAGCGGAAAGCTGAAAGTGAGGGAGATGGCGCACAAAAGACTTACATGGACGGGCTTGAAGCGCGGGCGCGGTTCCTGAGATTGGCCGCATGGAGCACGCAGCGATTTTGAAGGAAGGGGTTCATGCTTGGAACGCCTATGTCTTTGATGAGAGCCTCCAGGCGCCGCAACTGCGAGGAGTGAACCTGTGCGGTGAGAACCTCCGCCGGGTGAACCTGGCGAACGCGGATCTGCGCGGTGCTGATCTGCGCGAGGTGGACCTGACCATCGCGGATCTCCATGGCGCGGACCTCAGCGGGGCGGATCTGCGTGGTGCGAATCTCGATGGCGCGAACTTCAGCGGCGCGAACCTGGATGACGCGGATCTGCGTCAGGCGCGGTTCACCGGCGCGACGTTTGCCGGGGCGCAACTCCGCCGTGCGAATTTTTATGGCATGGATCTTCGCCGCGCGGATTTTGCCGAGGCGAATCTTCGCGGGGCCAACCTCGCCGGCACCCGGCTGATGTGGGCGCTGATTCAAGGCGCGGACCTGGGCGGTGCCAATCTGACCGGCGTGGAAGTGCTGGGCGAGCCGCCGCTGGAGGTGCTGCGGGCGGCGGCGTAGCTGGAGAGGAGGGCGGAGGGCTAAAAACTGAAAAGCTGAAAAGCTGAAAAGCTGAAAGGCTGAAAGCGGAGGGCCGAGCACGGTTTTACTCCGGCGCTGCGGTGGCGGCGATGAGGGAGGTGCGGCAGAGGCGGGCGTACATGCCGTCGCTGGCGATGAGTTCGTCGTGGGTGCCCTGCTCGATGATGCGGCCGTGGTCGAGGACGTAGATGCGGTCGGCGTTGCGGACGGTGCTGAGGCGGTGGGCGATGACGAAGCTGGTGCGGTGGGCCATGAGGTGCTCCAGGGCCTCCTGAATCTGGCGCTCGGTCTCGGTATCGACGCTCGCTGTGGCTTCATCGAGCAGGAGGATGGGCGGATTACGCAACAACGCCCGGGCGATGCTGATGCGCTGCTTTTCGCCGACACTGAGCTTCACGCCACGCTCGCCGACGTGGGTGTCGAGCTGATTGGTGAGGCGTTTGACGAAGGCGTCAGCGTTGGCGCTCTGCAAGGCGGCCCAGAGCTGCTCCTCGGTGGCATCACGGCGGCCGATGACGAGGTTTTCGCGCACGGTGCCGTTGAAGAGGAAGCTCTCCTGCGTGACGTAGCCGATGTTCCGGCGCAGCCAGGCTTTGTTGAGTTCGTGAACGGGTGCGCCGTCGATGGTGATGACGCCTTGATCGTACTCGTAGAAGCGGGTGAGGAGATTGATGAGCGTGGATTTGCCCGCGCCGGTGGGGCCGACGAGGGCGATGGTCTGACCGGGATGTGCATCGAGCGTGACGCCGTGGACGGTGGGAGTCTTGCCGGCGTAGCTGAAGCCGACATTCTCATAACGCACATGGCCGGTGATGGAGGCAAGCTCACGCCCGCCGGTGGTGTCGGCCTCGGGTTCGGCATCGAGGATGTCGAAGACACGCTCCCCGGCGGCGCGGCCGGACTGGAGGATTTGATTGAGCTGATGGAGGCTTTCGATGGGGTCGTAGAAGAATTTGAGCAGGAGGAGGAAAGCAGTGAGGTCGCCCGTCTGAATTTTCCCGGCCATAAGCTGGCGCGCACCGACCCAGAGCACGATGACCATGCCGATGCTGGTGAGGAAGTGCATGCCGGGGCGGTACACGGCCCAGATGCGCATGACGTGCAGCGTGGCACTGCGCAGGGCGTCGCTGGCGCGGTTGAAGCGACCATGCTCCTCATGTTCCATGGCGTAGGCCTTGATCTGGCGCATGCCGGAAACGTTGTCCTGGAGCAGCGAGTTCATGGCGCTGCTGGCCTTGCGCACTTTGCGGTGGCGGTCGCGCGAAGTGCGGGTGTAGGCAAGAGCCCCGGCCATGAGAAAGGGCAGGGGAATGAGCGCGTAGAGCGTGAGCGTGACATCCGCCTGGAGCATGAAGGCGCCGACGACGAGGATTTGCAGCACGGAGACGAGGCCCTGCTCGATGCCGTCAATGAGCACGCGTTCGACGGAGGGGATGTCCTCGGCCACGGTGGTCATGATGTCGCCGGAAGGGCGGTTGTCGAACCAGCGGAGCGGGAGGGTTTGCAGGCGCTGGTAGATGTCGCTGCGGAGGTCGAAGATGACCATCTGCTCAAAGGTGTTGTTGAGCTGGATGCGCAGGGAATTGAAGAAGTGCTGGGCGAAGTAGGCGGCCAGCGCCCAGAGGGCGAGCGGCGTGAGGCGCTCCCACTGCCTGCCGGGCACGACCACATCCATCACCTCACGGGTGATGTGCGGAAAGACGATGACCATCAGGGTGCCGACGATGGCGCAGGCGATCTGCGCGCCGCCGAGCAGAGGGTAACGACGCAGGTAGGAGAAGACGCGGAGGATGGTTTTCAATCGAGTGGGATGGGAGCTTGATGCGGGCTTGTTAGCAGCTATCTAGCATCCGGCATTCAGCAACCGGCAACACATGAAATACCACCTGGCACGCGGCGAAGATCAGCTCGGCACCTTCAATGACCTGGATGTGAGCGCCGGCCTGCGGGACGGGCGCTTTCTGCCCACGGACCTGTGCTGGGCGGAGGGCATGAAGGAATGGCAGGCGCTGGGCGCGCACATGAAGGAGGTGGCGGTGGAAACCGGGATGGATGTGGTCGAGCCCGAGCCGCCCGCGATCTCCGCTTTGCGTGAGGAAGTGCGCCAGGATCACGCCCGCGACCACGAACTGGCCTCGCTGGGGCAGCGGCTCGCGGCCAAGCTGATCGACTGGGCCATGCTGCTGGCGCCGCTCTTTGTGATGCTCATGGCGTTGATGGACGCGGGATTCGAGGCGGAAATCAGGGCGCTGCAAAACGATCCGACGGCGATGATGGACGCGCTGCAGCGCCAGATCGACAAAATGCAGACGATGGGCAATACCACGGTGCTGGCGATGAGCTGGCTGGTGGTGATTTTGGTTCTCGCCAATGTCATTCTGCTGTCCATCCGCGGCCAGTCCATCGGCAAGCTGCTGACAGGCATTCAAATCGTCCGCTCAGGAGACGGCTCCAAGGCTGGATTCATCAAGACGGTGCTGCTGCGCTGGTTTCTGTTTGCCATCGTCGAAAGCATCCGCTTCATCGGACCGGTGCTGATGTTTGGGAACATCCTGCTGATCTTCCGCAAAGACCGCCGCTGCATGCACGATCTGGTGGCCGACACGATGGTGACCAAAAAGAACGGCTGAATCAGGGCAGCGTCGAGATGCCTGATTTGCTGTTCTGGAACTTGTTGATCTCGTTCATGCTGTCCCGCTGCTCGGGCGAGAGCGTGCGCAGTTTTTCACGGAAGGGATAGGTCACGCCCATCACAAAGCAGGAGACGTCCGCCACCAGAATGACCATTGCGATGATAATGCCGTAACGCTTCAACGCCTCGTCGATGACCTTGTTTTTATTCACCGAGAAGCTCTCGGATTTGGAGAACATGGACTGAAACAAACGTCTCCAGCCGCGTGGCTCACGAGCGATGCTGAACGACCAGATGAACAGAGCCGTCAGGACGACGCAGGCGATTTGATACTGGATGGGAATTTCACGCATGAAGGTCTCGCAGGGACGGAAGGCCTCAAAGAGGGCGATTTATAGAATGCCCTGAGTACGTGTGCAAATGGCGATTTGTCACGAGGTGATGAATTGGTCCAGGGAGGGGCTGCCGCCGGCTGACACCACCAGCGCCTGGCCATTGGCGGCCAGATGAGTCAGCATGTGGAAGGCGTCCTCGGCGTCGATGCCAAGTTTGGCGGCCAGATCTCCGGCGGTCACGGCTGAACTGGAGAGGGCGGCGCGCACTTGAGCGAGTTGTTTGAGGAACTCGGTGGCGGCCTTCTTGCCCGCTTCGACACCGGGCTGGTGGTAGGCGTTGACGTTCACCAGGCTGGCGTAAAAGCTGACCGCACGCTCGAAGAGTGCGATGAGCATGCCGAGGCTGAAGGCGTTGATCCCGGCGATGCTGAGCGTGATGGACTCGCGATTTTTCTCCGCCAGTGCCTTGCGGGTGCCGCGCAGGAAGCCCTGGAGGTAGTCACCACTGGTGAAGCCGGGCTCGACCTCGAAGGGGGCGGTGTCGCGTGCCTTGCGCACCTCGATGAAGGTGGCAAAGAAATTGTTCACGCCGTCGCGGAGCTGCTGCACATAGGCATGCTGGTCGGTGCTGCCTTTGTTACCATACACGGCGATGCCCTGGTTCACCACGGCACCGGAGAGATCGTGCTCCTTGCCCAGGCTCTCCATGACGAGTTGCTGGAGGTATTTGCTGAACAACACGAGCCGGTCCTTGTAAGGCAGCACGACCATGTCCTTCAAGCCTTTGCCCTTGCCGGCGTGATGCCACATCAAGGCGAGCAGCATGGCGGCGTTTTCACGCGCCGGACGCTGACGTGTCTCGGCATCCATCGCCGCGGCTCCGGCGAGGAACTGAGGCACATCGACTCCCTGCAACGCGGCGGCGATGGTGCCCACGGCGCTCATCACGCTCGTGCGGCCGCCCACCCAGTCCCACATTGGGAAAATGGTCAGCCAGCCTTGCGCTTTGGCGTGCTTGTCGAGTTCACTGCCATCACCCGTGACGGCGACGACATGCTGGGTGAAATCAAGCCCCGCCTTTTTGTAAGCGGCCTCGGCTTCGAGCATGCCGTTGCGGGTTTCCTTGGTGCCGCCAGACTTGGAGATCACCAGGGTGATCGTCGTGGACAGTTCATCGCCGATTTCGGCGATCACACGATCGATGCCATCGGGATCGGTGTTGTCGAAAAACGAGATCGCCATCGGCGCAGGCGCGGGCGTGATGGCATGCGCGATCAACTGCGGCCCCAGTGCTGAACCGCCGATGCCCACCACAAGCACGCGCGTGAATTTTTTGCCGTTCGCGGCCTTGATCGTGCCAGAATGAATATCGGCGGCGAACTTCAGCGTCGCGGCGAGTGTTTCGTCGATTTCTTTCTTCAACCCGGCATTGGGTGCGAGCCTGGAGTCACGCAGCCAGTAGTGGCCGACCATGCGCTGCTCGTCGGGATTGGCGATGGCACCGGCTTCAAGCTCACGCATCGCTTTGAACGCGGACTCGATGCGTCCGGCCAGCGTGGTGAACACATTGTCCTCGAACGCCATGTGGCTGATGTCGATGGAGAATCCCAGATTGGAGTAACGAACGAAGTATTTTTGAAAGCGATCCCAGTGGCTCATAGAGGAGCGTTAAGGAGCATGCACGATGCCACGACGCAACCGGTTTGAACCGTTGACGCAAACTCCGGCCTGAGGCACTCTCGGCAGCCATGAAATCCGCCGTTTTTGCCTTCGCTTTACTTCTCACCACCATGACCACCCTTGCCAGCGCCGAAGATGCCCCCTACCGCCACGTCGTGTTCTTCAAATTCAAGGACAGCGCTACTTCAGAGCAGGTTCAAGGCATTGAAAAGGCCTTTGCCGAACTCGCCACGAAGATCAACACCGTCACCGGGTTTGAATGGGGCACCAACGTCAGCCCAGAAGGCTTGAACGACGGCTTCACGCATTGTTTCTTCGTCACGTTCAAGGACAAGGCCGGTCTTGAGGCCTACCTGCCGCATGCGGAGCACCAGGCGTTTGTCTCGAAGCTCAAACCGTTGCTCGACAAGGTTTGCGTACTTGATTACGTGGCGAAAAAGTAGCGTGCTTCAGCCACACACCGGGCAATCCGCCCGCTTCGGCAGCCGCACCTTGCGGAACTGCATCGTTGCGAGATCCATCGACAGCAATTCACCCGCCAGCGTTTCGCCGATGCCGGTGATCAGCTTGATCACCTCCATCGCTCCGATGCATGCTGCCGTTCCAGACACCGCGCCAAATACCGGAAACTGCCGCTTCCAAGTCGGCGGCACTGCGGGAACATAACACGACAGACAACCGGTCTTTCCTGGAACAAACGTCGTCACGCTCGCCTCCAGGGTGTGCATGGCGCATTCCACCATCGGCTTGCCAGCGCGCACAGCCGCCGCATTCAGCGCCAGCCGCTCCTGAAACAGCGGCGCCGCATCCACGACGATGTCCGCCTGGGCCACGAGGCCTGCTGCATTCGTTTCGCTCACATTTTCCGCCACACCGACGATCTCGCAGCGCGGGTTCAACTCCCGCAGCCGCCGCGCGATCGACTCCATGCGCGGCTTGCCGATGTGATCATGCGTTTGCAGCAACTGCCGGTTCAAATCTGAAGCCTGCAAATCCCCTCCGTGGGCCAGCACCAGTTTTCCCACACCCGCCGCCGCCAGTTCCAGCGCCACCAGTCCGCCCAGGCCGCCGACGCGGGAAATGAGCACCGAGGCGGCCCTGAGCTTCCGCTGGCCCTCCTCGCCCATGCCGGGCACCCACATCTGCCATTCGTAAATGGAGCGTTCTGAGTCGGTTAGTGGGGGTAGATCGGGCATGCAAAGGGAGCAGGGCAAGAAGAACGGGAGAAGGCCCCTAACATCGAGCAAAAACTTTTTCCCAAGTTTTTTCAACACTTCCGAAACTCCCCTCACTAATCCCATCAACAGTTCATGCGGGGAAATCAGCCCTCCATAGACTGGGTCTTGAGAGTGATTGGTTGTTGACTGAAACCCTGCCTCACCGCAGGCCTAAGTTGAGGTTGATCAAACCAGGGGCCGGACGGAATCGGGAGCCGTCCGGCCCCAAATTTTTAACCGTCGAGCGTGGCGGCAGTTCAACCTGCGGTCATGGTGGTTTGAATCCAGGATGTTTCTCCGCACCACTCACGGGCCTTTTCTGCCATTTCCGCCGCCTGAACCGAGGTTTGGGTGATGGCAAACAGGGTGCTGCCAGAGCCAGACATCAAAGCGGCCCGAACTTCGCCATGCTCAAGCAGCCAGGTTTTCAGCGTGGGCAGCAGCAGGAATTTTTCGAAAACGGGGCGCTCAAGGTCGTTCACCATTGCTCCCCAAGGGCAAAGTTGCGGTGCATAGAGGATGCCGGGAATTTCTTTGGAGCCGGCCCAGCGTTTGTAGGCCCAAGGCGTGGGAATCGGGAAGGGGGGCTTGATCAGGACGAGCGGCAGTTGCCAGGGGAAATCGGCCGGGGTCACCTGCTCGCCACGTCCCGCGCCATCGGCAGCAGGGCTGTCGAGGAGGAAGCAGGGCACATCCGAACCGATTTGCGCTCCCAGTTCGATGAGCTGGGTCTGTGAAAGCGGCGAACCAGCGAGTTGATTGGCCCCTTTTAAGACAGTGGCTGCGTTGCTGCTGCCACCGCCAAGACCGGCCCCTGCGGGGATTTTCTTTTCCAAATGGATGCGCCAGGAGGATTGTTTCCCCGTGCGGCTTTCAAAGGCACGGAGGGCACGAAGGGCGAGGTTTGACTCATCCAGAGGCACGGTGGGGTCGGAGCAGGTCAGTGAGACGTGCGTGCCAGCGCCACGATGCTCGATTTCCACCGTGTCCCCGAGCGCCAGCCGGCAGAGGCGGGTCTGCACCTCATGAAAGCCATCGGAGCGTTTGCCGAGGATGCGCAGCCAGAGATTGATTTTGGCAGGAGAGTGGAGTGTCATCGTGAATCAAGCTTTCCGTCCCAGCAGGGCCAGCATGCGCCCGGTGCGGCCTTTTTCCATGCGATAGGAATAAAAGCGGTGCAAATCCAAAGAAGTGCAGAGGCCAGTATCGTGAACCTGCCCGGGCGGAACACCAGCATCCAGCGCCTGCTGGCGGATCTGGGCGGCAAAATCGATTTCGTAGGCGGGCGGCCGGATGCAGGGGCTGAGTTGGACATGCAGATCGGCGGGCTTCGTGCCGAAGAGATCGCGCATTTTTTCAATCGCATGCGCGGTGATGCCGAGTTCGGAACCTTTCTTGCCGGAATGCACCACGCCAAAGGCACCGCTGTGTGGATCGGCGAGATACACGGCGCAGCAATCGGCCACGTAGATGCCGATGACCACGCCTGGCACATTGGAGATCAATCCATCGGTGCCGGCAGTCATTTCATTCGTGGGGGCGGTGATCACTGCGACCTCTCGTCCATGAACTTGCTCGGCAATGCAGAGCGCAGCGTTGTGAAAGCCCAGTTCCTCGGCCTGCGTGCGGTGCCAGTCCCAAAGTCGATCTACCACCACTGCACGTTCGGCATTCACGTCGATTTGAGGATGACGTAACGTGAAGCGATGAGCGAAGCCGGGCAGGGCTTCGAGCGCGGGGAATGTCATCCACAAGGCGTCATCCATGGTGTTGTTCTTCTGCCATGAAAAAGCAAAAGGCGCACGGACAAACCGTGCGCCTTTGGAGAAAGAAGAGGCAAAGAACTTGGCTTAGCGGGCATTAGCCGTATCCAGCGAACGATACGAGGTCATGAAACTGGCGGCGTCTTCAGAGGCTGTTTCGCTCATGGCATCGGCGATCTGGTTTTGCAGCTCGTCGCGCAAGCGGCTGACAAGCTCAATCCCTCGGGAGGTGATACGGACGAGCACCTTGCGGCGGTCATCCACGGCATGGGTGCGTTCCATGTAGCCGAGTTTTTCAAGACGATCCACGAGGCCGGTGGCGGCAGCGGTGGAGTGTCCCATCTTGCGGGCGATGTCCGTCATGGTCAGCTCCTTCGATGTGGAGAGATAGCTGAGCAGGAAGAACTGAGCGAAGGAGATATTATCCCGATTCAGCTCGCGGGAGAGGTTCAGCAAGAACTCACGCTGACTGAACAGGATGAAATCTGCCAGTTTGGCGTGGTCTTTGGCTGGGTTTTTGGTTCCGTTAATCATGGAGGTGGTTCCTTAGAGCTATGGGTTCCGAGAAAATCTCGAATTACAGGTAATGTAACGAGTTCCAAAGGTAGGATCAAGATAAAATCATAGAATCCATAAATTTTTACTCAGTAACGCCGATAACTTCTTATTTGTGAGAGGTTAATATGGCTGTATTATTATACATGAAGGGCTGAAAGGCAAGGAAAGTTTCTTGGCTCCTCTGCTCTCGCTTCACCAGTTCACCTTTATTGAAGCGAGCGTCCTTTGGTTTCTGGCGCAAACCAGACCAAGACCATGCCGATGACATAGACGCAGGAGAGCACCGAGAAGGCATTGGCTTCGACTTGGAGTTGCATGATCCGGCGGGCGTCGCCATCGAGTTGCGCGACCTTGTCGGAGCCGAACATACTCATGAGGTTTACAAACTGTAGGGAGCCAATTGCAGCGATGAGGCGGCCGAAGTTGAAACAGAATCCCTGGCCAGTGGCGCGTACACTGGTGGGAAAGAGCTCCGGGAAGTAGAGAGGAAAGAAGCCGTAGAAGGAAGCGGTGAGGCCGCCCAGGAGGAAGGCGCTGGTCACCAGCCAGGTGGGCATGCCGCTGCCGGTATAAGAACCGTTGGTTTGGAAGAAGACGATGGCAGAACCCAAGGCAACAACACAGAGCAGGAAATAAGTGACCCTGCGTCCCAGCTTGTCCGCCACCAAGGGCGCGAGGATCGTGACGAGGATGGCCCCCAATGCCGTGGCGATCACGACGTACTCAATGATGCTGGATTTGGTGCCGTCGGGAGAGAGGAAGGAGGCCCACTTCGCCGCCTGCTGGGCCGAACCCCAGGTGCCCATTAGCGCCACCGCCGCCAGGCCGGCACCGATCAACAAATTGCGCATGATGACGGCACGCTCCGCTGTCTGGACGCTGCCACCAGCCTGAGCGCGCGTCATGTAACGACGCACGGGATGCAAATAACCCCACAGGGCAATTCCCAAGCCTACGACGGTCACTGGCACCGCCACGACGTTGCCCACCTTGTCAAACACCTGCGGCGTCCACACCGCGATGATGCCCAACGCCGCCAGGGCGGCTACAAGCACGCCCAGCAGGTCCACCGTGGCCCAGTGCGAAGTGCTGCCAGATTTTTTCTCCGCCTCCCACTTGTGGGACTCCGGCACGAAGATCAGGATGAAGAAATTGATTAGTGCCGGCAACGCGCCACTCACCGCCAGGAAGCGCCAGCCACGATTGTGCAGCAGGTAATCCGCCGTGCCCTGGCTGATGCCCACACTGCTGATCCACTGCGACACGGTTTCCAGGCTGGCATTCAGATACAAGCTGAGCACGCCGGTGAGCAGGAAGCCGATGTTCGACGCCGCACCAATCATCCCGGCGATCCATGCGCGGTTTTTGCCCGCCCAGATTTCATTCACCAGCGCAACACCCAGCGCCCATTCGCCTCCCATGCCCAGCGAAGCAATGAAACGCAGACCGGCAAACTGCCATGCCTCCGTGACGAAGGCGCAGAGCCCGGTGAAGATGGCGTAGGTGAAGATGGCCAGAGTCATCGCCTTCACGCGTCCGAGCTTGTCGCCCAGCCAGCCAAAGAGCACGCCGCCTGTCGCCGCGCCGACGAGGAACACGGCGATGATCACGGTGAACCACTGGCCCTGCTGTGCCGCAGTTGAAGTGGGCAGCAGATCCTGCAGCGCCGGTTTGCCGATCAGCGGGAACAATCCCATCTCAAAACCATCAAAGAGCCAGCCGAGGAACGCGGCGATCAGGGCGGCGACAGCGCCTTTGGGCGCGGGAGAGGAGGGAGTGGTCATGGGAGGAAAGAAGTCGGAGCAAACGGCAGCTTGAGCGCACTTCTACAGTCAAGGCGAGCAAAAAAGCGGGCCGCTGAAAATCAGCGGCCCGTTGAAGGTCAAATGAAGGCGTGCGGGATTACTCCTTCGCCACACCGTTGTTCCAGGCGGCGAACATTTCTTCCACCGTCGGAATTTCCAGCGGACGCACGATGCGGAAGCCGAGCCACGTTGCATCCGTCAGATACCAGATGCTCTTCGGAAGCTGCGGGTCTTGCTGTTTCCAAAGGGCATCGGAGGCCTTGCGGGCGGAACTGCGGCAGAGTTCAGGATCATCATCATAGGTGCCGCCACGAGCGACGTGAGGGTAGGGGGTCTTCGAGGGCACCCAGGCGTTGCCGAGGATGGAGGCCGCAGGTGTCGTCGGCGTGTATTGATCGAGACACCACTCGCAGACGTTGCCATAGATGTCGTACAGGCCCCAAGGGTTCGGCTTCTTCACTCCGATCTTCGAGTACTGGAAGTTCGGGGCATTGTCGAAATACCACGCGTACTCTTTGAGCTGGGCGGCATCGTTCCCGAAGAAATACGCGGTCTTCGTGCCGGCGCGGGCGGCATATTCCCACTCCGCTTCCGTCGGCAGGCGATAGTAATGCCCGGTCTGAGCACTCAGCCACTGGCAGTACTTGTTCGCCGCGTGCTGCGTCATGCAGATCGCGGGAAATTTCTCGCGGCCCATGCCGAAATCCATCGGCTGATACGGCGGCGTCGGCTGGGAGATCAGATCTTCCGGCTTGTCGGTCGGTTTCCACACCTGGCGGGAGCCGTCCTTGTTGCGTCCTTCGCTGGTGAGCTGGAACGGCTCGTATTCATCCCACGTCACCTCGTACTTGCCCATCCAGAACGGCTTCACGGTCTTCTTCACCTGCGGACCTTCGTCATCGCCACGATTCTTTTCGCCATCGGGGCTGCCCATCAGGAACTCACCGCTCTTGATCGTCACCATGCTGTACGGAGCGCCTGTTTTCGGAATCTTCGAGTCGTAGGGCTTCATTTCACCCTCCGTCTTCTCTTTGGAAGTCTGCACGATGAAAGCGTGAATCTTCGTCACCAACTCCAGCGTGTCGGGGTTGTTGGTGCCTGGGCCTTTCTTCTCCTTCGCCGTCAGTTTCAGATCATCCGGCCACGGCGCACCTTGCTGAATCCACAGCTTGAGAAAGTTGATGTCCTCCTTGCTCAACGGGCCGCCGCTTTTCTTCGGCGGCATCACATCATCCTCATCCGCCGCCAGTGCCGTCAGATGATAAATCGCGCTCTGCTTCAGATCGAACGGCACGATGTTCGGTGCATTCTCACCTGTGCTGAAAGCTTCCTTCTTGGTGGTGATGATCCAGTCGCCCTTGGCCTTTTCTGGATTGTGACAGGACACACAGTTCTGCTCCAGGATCGGCTGGATGTGCTTCTCGAACTTGATGCGCGGCGTCTGTTCCAGCACCACGCCCGCAGGCCAGTCGGCGCCTTGTTCGATCCACGCCTTGATCACCTCGATTTGTGACTTCTCCAGCAAGCCTTCCTTCTTCGGCGGCATCGCTGTGTCTTCCTCAGGATCCAGCAGCAGCGTCGTGTAGATCGAGCTTTTCTTCAAATCCCCCGGTGTCAGGCCCGGGCCGTTCTCATTGCCCTTTTTGATGTCCTCCAGCGTGTGCATGCGGAAGTCACCTTTATCTTCCTTGGCACCGTGGCAGTGCGTGCAGGCACCTTCGAGCAAAGGCTTGATCTGCTTGTTGAAATCAACCTTCTCCGCAGCGCAAAGCAGCGCGGGAGCCAGGGCGAGGGCGGAAAGGAGGGTTCGGGCGGAAAACATGGGTCGTGCGGATAGCATAGGCTTGGGAAGATGTCCAATGCGAGGAACGGGGACAAAACAGCGTGGCGTCAGACCTTAAAGTACCGTGAACAAACCTCCATCAGACCCGCACGTGTCGTGCAGCGGCGCATCTCGCTCAGAAAGCCTTCCGCATCGCTCAGGCCGGGGCCAAAAAAGTTCAGGTGCTTCTTGAGGCGGTTCACCTGATCGAGCTCGCGGGTGTTGGGCATGGTCACGGTCTCATACAACTCGTCTACATAGGCCAGCAAGTCGGCGGCGCTGGGCTGGAAGACGGGCTCACCGCGAAAGTGCCGCCGAATCTGATCAAACAACCAGGGATTGCGGATGGCCCCGCGCCCGAGCATGTGGCCGCGCACGCCCGTTTGTTTCGTGACGGCCTCCGCATCGAGATGGGAGCCGATGTTGCCATTGGCGAGCACGGGGCAGGGGAGTTTGGTCGTGGCGGTGCCGATCAGGTCATAGCGCACGCCTTCGCGATACATCTGCATGACGGTGCGGCCATGAATCGTGACCAAATCAACGCCGTGCTTCACAAACAGCGGCACCAGCGCGTCGATCGTCTCGGTGTCATCGAAACCGAGGCGTGTCTTCACCGTGAACTTCACCGACACCGCCTCACGCAGCGCTCCCAGGATGCCTTCGATGCGCGGCACATCGCGCAACAGGCCGCCACCGGCGCATTTCTTGTACACGATGGGAGCCGGGCAGCCGAGATTCAGATCCACTGCCGCGATGTTGTAATGCTGCAGCTCCTTGGCGCTGCGCACGAGCGAGGGGATGTCATTCCCGATCATCTGCGCGATGGCGGGCCTGCCCGTGGGATTGTGAATCAGGGAGGCAAGGATCGGCTTGTCGAGATGCGAGTCGGGATGCACGCGAAAGTACTCCGTGTAATACACATCCGCCCCGCCATACCGCGCCATCAGCCGCCAGAAGGCCAGGTCCGTGACATCCTGCATCGGCGCCAGCGCCAGCAACGGCTCAGGCCGGGCCAGCAGGGCATCAAGTTGTTCGTTGGGAGTCACAGCGGTCTCTTAACCACGGATGGCAGGGATGTTCACGGACAAATGCAGCCTCTTGGCAGACCCGTGGCTTTTTGATACTCTCCGAATAAATCATGACCAGACGCGACTTCAGCCCTCCTACCCTTCTGCTGGCCCTCTTGGTGCTGGTGGCATGTTTGACGTGGTTGTGGCTGGAAAGTTCCGCCAAGCCGCAACCAGCCCCTTTCACCGAAAAGGTGGAGAACGCGCCCCCGCGCCAGGCCGAGGTGAAAACACCCGCCAGCGCCCCTGTGGAGCCTGCCGCGCCCGTGCAGCCTGAACGCGAGGTCGTCCGGGCGGATGGAAAACGCGAGCTGCAAGCTTACCGGCTCGCGGTGCGCGGCGGCGTGGTGTCTCTCGACGGCACGCAGCGCATCGCGGGCGATTTTCATCGACGCCGGGGCCCGCAGGCATGGATGCCGGGAATGTGGTGTGTGCGCTTGCTTGATGCGGACATGCGGGTGCTGGCGGAGGAAACGGCGAACGCGCCGGATGAAGCGTGTGTGGTGCTCGATCCGCAGAATCTGGGAGCCAACGGCCAGCCACAGGCCACGCAATTCGCCGGGGCGGGCGAGGAGTCGATGCTGCAAGTACGACTGCCGCCGCACCCGGACGCGAAGTGGCTCAAAGTGTACCGCCTCTCCGGCATGGAGCGGGCGGATTGGAACTCCGAGCCCCTGGGCAGCCTCCTCACCGCCATCTCCCTGCCATGATGCAGCGGCTTCTCCTGCTTCTGCTCATGACGGTCTCGCTTCATGCGCAGACCTCCACGCTCTTCACCGTGCAGAACAACGGCCCGCGCAGCGAGCGCATCAATCTGGTCTTCCTCTCCGAGGGCTACACCACGGCGGACATGCCAAACTTTGCCACGCATGTGACCAACGCGGTCAACGTTCTCTTCACCAAGGAGCCCTGGGCGCAGTATCGCAGCTACTGCAATGTCTATCGTATTGAGATCGCCTCGAACGAGAGCGGATGCGACAATGGCAACACCAGCGGCGCCAACGGTACGCGCGACACCTACTTCAACGCCGGGTTCAACACTCCGAGCGTCACGCAACTGCTCACGCTCGGCTCCGGTGGCTCCACCAAGGCTTTCAATCTGCTCAACACCCACGTGCCCGAGTATGATGTGCCTGTCGTGATCGTGAACGACACCAAATACGGCGGAGCAGGCGGCGGCATCTCCGTCGCTTCGGTCAATGGCTCCAGTGCGGCCGTGGTGGAGCACGAGATCGGACATTCCTTCGCCAATCTGGCGGACGAATATGACACCGAGTATCTCATCTACACCCCCGCCGAACGTTCCAACAACACCGCGCAGACAACACGCGAGTTGATTCGCTGGAATCACTGGATTGAGGCCTCCACGCCCATTCCCACGGCGGAAATAACCGCCAACAACGACCTCGCCGGCCTGTTTGAAGGCTCCATGTATCGAACCAGTGGCTGGTATCGCCCGCACAACAACTCACTGATGAAAAACCTCAACCGCCCCTGCGGCCAGATCAATCGCGAGCAGTTTGTGTTGAAGTTCTACAACCTCGTGAGCACGTATGATGGCTACACACCCGTCTCAACGAGCAGTACCGTCATCACGCCCTCGCCGCTGGGCTTCTCCGTCACGCCGAAAGTGCCCACGAGCGGTCCCACCCTGACGGTGACGTGGAAAATCGACGGCGTGACGCAGGCTGGACAGACGGAGGCCGGTTTCAACACGCTGTCCGATTTCATCGGCAACGGTTCCCACACTGTCAGCGCCACGCTCAGCGATCCGACCACCTTTGTGCGGCTTGATCCCACGAATCTGCTCAAAGACACCATCACCTGGAATCTGACGCTCTCCGGCCAGATTCCCGCCAGCCTCAGCAACTGGCGCACGACCTACGGCAGCGACACCACCGTGCTCACGCCTGACAGCCTGCCGAATCTCGTCAAATACGCGCTCGGTCTCGCCGCCAATGTCACCGCCACACCCTCGCAACTGCCTGCGGGCAGCATGACTTCGAGTACAGGCCAGGATTACCTCACGCTCACCATTCTCCGTCGCATGCGCCGCAGTGACGCCACCTACACCGTGCAGGTCTCCAACGATCTCATCACCTGGAACTCAGGCGCAGGGCACACCGTTATCGTTGAAGACAGCGACACCCAGCTTGTTGTGCGCGATGCCGTTTCCTTCAGCGGTTCCGCGCAGCGCTTCATCCGTCTCGCCGTGCAGGCGGTTCCGTGATCTCAAAGCGCCGAGCGATACAGCGCCACAAAGTCATCCACCGTCAACGCACGCGGGTTGAACTGCGCCGTCCACTGCTTGGCGGCCATTTCGGCGAGATCGAGGAGATGTTCTTCTTTCACGCCATAGTCAGAGATCTGGCGGGGCATCCGGGCTTCCCAGAGCAGTTCGCTCACACGGTCGGCCAGATCGCCATCGAAGTAGCTTTCGTAGATGGCGGCGATTTCCGGCAGCTTGGAATTGAAACGGATCACATGGGGCAGCATCACGCCCACGGCTTCGCCATGGACGACGTGAAACTTCGCCGTCAGCGGATTGGCGCACGAATGCGCGGCTCCCAGCATGCTGTTCTCAATGGCGGTGCCCGCGTAGGCCGCGCCGAGGAGCATCATGCCGCGTGCTTCGATGTCCTTCGGATCTCGCAGCACCCGGCTGAAGCCGCTGTGGCAGAGGCGGAAGCCTTCGCGTGAGTAGAGTGAGGAAAACGCATTGCGCTTGTTCGTCACCGCTGTTTCCAGCGCATGCGACAGCGCATCAATGCCGGTGCAGACGGTCACGCGCTGCGGCTGCGACACCGTCAGTTCAGGATCGAGGATGGCGACCTTCGCGGCGGCCTTGGTGTCGCCACAGGCCATCTTGACGTGCGTTTCGGCATCGGAGATAAGCGCGTAGCTCTGGCATTCGCTGCCCGTGCCGGCAGTCGTCGGGATGGCGATGAGCGGCAGCATGGGCTTCGTCGCCTTGCCCGTGCCCCAGTAGTCGTGCATGCGACCGCCGTTGGTGAGGATGAAGTTGCAGCCCTTGGCCGTGTCCATGCTGCTGCCGCCGCCGAGGCCGATGATGATGTCAGCTTTGAACTCACGCGCCACGGCCACGCAGGCATCCACATCCTCGGTGCTGGGATTCTCACGCACCTCCCCAAACACGCGTGTCTGAAGTCCGGCGGCCACCAGAAAGCTGACCGCACGCACCACATAGCCTGCCTTGACGATTCCCGGATCACTCACGACGAGCGCCCGGGTTCCGCCGACTTCACGCGCCAGTTCACCGACACGCGCCAGCGTTCCGGTGCCGTAGATGAGCCGCGTGCGCGGCTGATGATCAAAGGGTGCGAGGGACATGCGCGTCGGCTTCGATTTACATCACGCGCAGTCAATCGAGCGACGCTTGTAGAGGAACTCGAACATGTTGCCTTCGTGCGGCTGGTCCCAACTGATCTTCATCGTGCTGATCGGCCCGATGTTGAGGCGGTCGATGTCGCCGCATTCGAGCAGGTCATTGATGAATTTCTCGTCCTGCGTGATGGCGGTGACGATGAGTGAGTAGCCGATGCGGCCCAGGACCTCGCCCTGCGGCACTTCGAGCACGCTGGCGTAGGGGCAGAGGAACTCGCGATTGGCGAGAGGATGCTTGTTGTCGGAGCACCAGATGATCGTCGGGCGCAGGAAGGTGCCGCCTTGGAACTCGGTTTTGCGCGGACCGTTGCGGAACTGCGCGGTCACGTCCTCGGCACCGGGCGTTTTGAGGTCGTTGTCGATGGCGCTGTCGATGTAGTCGGCCATCTTCACGTTCGCAAAGCCGGCAAGGCGGGCGTTTTCGTCTTCGGAAGTTGTCGGCATCACCGGACCAAGGCGCTCGGCGAGAGCGGTGGCGATTTCCTTGCCGTATTTCGGCACGATGACCGCAGAAGCGTTGATGCAGGAGCGGCCGCCGTTGTCGCTGATGGAGGCGACCATGACATCGAGGTAATCCTTCCAGTTTTCGATCTTATCCTCGCCGATGATGATCTTGCTCCAGCCCGGGCCATGCACCTGCACGGCAGGATTGCCTTCATACATCTTCGCCATCGCCACATCGCCAAAGACGAGGTTGCGACCGCTGAGTTTGACGACCTCACCACTGCCCTCGTGGTCGGTGGGGTAAAAGCCAAAGGCTTCTGGTGGTGCTCCGGCGGCGATGAAGGCCTGAATGAGGCGATACGGCGTCCACGGTTCCTCACGGCCCGGCTTGATGACCACCGGGATCTTCAAGGCGATGGCGGGCAGCCAGAGTGAGTTCACGGCAGGCGAATTGCTCGGCATCACGAGGCCCAGGGACTTCGTGGTGGGGAAATAGGACACCGGGCAGCCGGACTGCGTGCCGAAGCCACGATCAATGACGCTGAGATCCAGGCCGCGAGTCAGGCCGTTGAGGATCATCTTCATATTCGTCAGCGCGAAGTGCAGCTTGGCCATGTTGCGCTTCACCATCACATGCGGTAGGCCGCTGGTGCGGGAAAGCGTGGCGATGTACTCCTGTGGCGACTGCGTGTGACCTTTGTCGCCGAGTGGCAGGGTGCCATTGAGGAACAGCTCGCCCGCTTTGGCCGTGATCTCGATCAACTGCTCCACCGTGAACTTCTTCAGCGCCGCCCGTGACTCGCCGATCTTCGCGAGATCCTTGCGCACGATGCCGGCATTCACCTGGCTGATCTCAGCGCAGACTTCACCTGATTTGTGATCTTTGACCTGGGCTTTGTCGAGCGACTCATAAGGGCGGCCTTTGCGGAGAGCGGGAAGATGGGGGATGGACATTGGCTGGAGTATTTTTGGAACGGAAGGTTTACGAGTGCCGGACTCGTGGGGCAATGGAAAAACTGGCGCGTGCAGCCAAGTCTTTCAGCAGGTTCGGGATCAATTTCACACGGTCGTCTTCTCTGGCCGCAGCTCTGCCGGAATCATCTCCACAAGCGCTGGGGAGAGATTGGAGTAGCGCGGGTAATCGGGGTGGGGGACGCCCGGCGCGCCCACCGGACGGTAGCGCCAGTGCTTGTACATCCACATCCAGCATTCGGGATGTTCACGGATCACCGTTTCAAAGTGATTCCAAACATTCTGCGTGAGTTCACGCGTGTCGTCTTCTGGTTTGGGCTGAATTGCTTCGTAAATGTTCACCTCATAGCCGCCATCATCGAGCGGACGGCAGACACCGGTCATGATGGAAAGGCCAAGTCGCTTCGCCAGCTCCACATGCAGGGTTGGCACACAGGTCCAGAGTCCGAAACATTGAATGGCCGCTGCTGCCTTGCCCGGAGGAATGTTCAGATCGGTCAGCAAACCCGCATGGCCTTGGCGTTTGAGCGCCTTCATGAGTTTGAGCATGGCATTCTCCTGCGGGATCACATCATGGCCGGAATGCTCGCGCAGGCGCTTGAAGACGCGTGTGATGGTCGGGTTCTTGAAATCCTGGGCCACGATGGTGAATTTGAAGCCGCGAAAGCCCCAGACCATGCTCACGAGCTCGAAGTTGCCGAAATGCGGCGTCACCCACACCGCGCCGGTCTCGCGGGCCTGTGCTTCATACTCAGGCTGGGCGAGATGGATCGTGAAGTATTTCTGCCAGGTCTCCGCCGTGAGCTTTGACGACCAGAACAAATCAAGGAACGTGCGTGCGAAAACCTGATACGAGCCGCGTGCGATGCGCTGGTGCTCTTTCAACGTGTAGCGATCTCCGAATGCGCAGCGCAGGTTTTCGAGCGCGGTCGTGCGCCCGCGTTTGTCCGCCAGATAGGCGATGGAACCGATCCCGCGCGACAGGCCCAGGATGCTGCTGCGTGGCAGCCGGGGCAGCAGCCAGGCGGCAGATTCGGTCAACAGGGTCTCAAGGAAATATCGGAGCTTCTTCATTTGCATGGTTGCGTTGCGATGACGCATGACTTGCCCCACCTCACGATTTTTTCCAACGAGTCCTCAAGCGGCCGGGCGTTCCGTTGATGAAGTGCCATGTGAATCTGGAGAGCGGCAAGTTCAGCAATCTGCTGTTCACTTGGGGGACAGGGCTTCAGGAATCATGTCCTTGAGCGCTTGGGAATAGTTGGAATAGAGTGGATAATCGGGATGGGGGACGCCCGGCACGCCCACCGGACGGTAGCGCCAATGCTTGTACATCCACATCCAGCATTCAGGATGTTCACGGATCACCGTTTCAAAGTGATCCCAAGCCCTCTGGGTCAGCCCCTGGATGTCGTCACCAGGTTTTGGATGAATGTCCGCCAGTGTGGACACCTCATACCGGCCATCCGGTAGCGGCAGACAGATGCTTGGGATGATCGCAAGCCCCAGGCGCTGGGTGAGTTGCACGTGCAATGTCGGCACGGAGGTCCAAAGGCCAAAGCATTGGATGGCTGCGGAGGTTCTGCCCGGCTCAATGTTCAAGTCCACCAGCATTCCGACAAAACCGCCGCGTTTCAGCAGCTTCATTAGTTTAAGGATGGCAGACTCCTGCGCGATCACCGTCTGGCCTGAATGGCTGCGCAGGCGGTTGAAGATAGGGGTGAGGCCGGGGTTCTTGAAGTTCTGAGCCACCACCGTGTAGGGCAGGCCGCGATACCCCCAGGTCAGGCTCAAGAATTCAAAATTCCCGAAATGCGGTGTCACCCACACCCCGCCTTTTTCACGCGCCTGCTGCTCGGCCTGCTCATCATGCAGCCGGATGTCGAAGTGTTTTTGCCAGGTCTCCGCCGTGAGCTTCGACGACCAGAACAGATCGAAAAACGTGCGGGCGAAGACCTGATACGAGCCGCGTGCGATGTGCTGGCGCTCTTTCAACGTGTAACGATCTCCGAATGCGCAGCGCAGGTTTTCGAGCGCGGTCGTGCGCCCGCGCTTGTCCGCCAGATAGGCGATGGAGCCGATCCCGCGTGACAGGGCAAGGATCAGCCAGCGTGGCAGCCGGGGCATGATCCAGGCGGCAGATTCGATCAACAGGGTCTCAAAGAAATATCGGAGCTTCTTCACGAGGCATTTGGTGTTTGCGAAAACAGCGTTACGATGGCGCATGGCATCGCCCAACCTCAACAACATTCTCAAACGACTCCTCAAGCAGCCGACCGCGCCGTTTCACGAATACCATGTGCGTGCGGAGATCGAGGCGCTGCTCAAAGGCTGCCCGCATGTGAAGTTGCGCCGTGACAAGTTCGGCAACCTGCTGGCCACCTACAAGAACGGCAAGTCCAAGAGCAAGCCCACCTGGGTGCTCGGAGCGCACATGGACCATCCTGCGTTTGTCAGACCGCCCGGCAGCACGAAGCGCGATGAGTGGGATTTCCTCGGCGGTGTGGGCAAAGCAGAGGTGGAGGCTGGTGTGAAGCGCGGTTTGCGCAAGGTCAAAGGCCAGATCGCCACCTGGAACTTCCCGGTCAACATCACCAACGCCCGCATCGAGGCCACGGCCTGTGACGACATCATCGGCTGCTCCGCCATCGTGATGACGTTCCTCGAACTCGCCCGCCTGAACATTCATACCACCGTGCATGCGGCCTTCACGCGTGCGGAGGAGGTCGGCTGGCTCGGAGCCTGGCAGCTCGCGCAGAAGTGGCCGTTTGGCAAAGACAGCGTCTTCCTTTCTCTCGAAACAAGCCGTCCCGTCAACGGAGCCATCATGGGCGGCGGACCAATCCTGCGTGTTGGGGATCGTGTGTCCATCTTCGACAGTGAAGCCGTGGCCGTGTTGATGACCACCGCCAAAGAGCAGGGCATCCGCGTGCAGCGCTGCCTGCTCGATGCCGGAGCCTGCGAAGCCACCGCCACTCAGGCCGCAGGCATCCGCAGTGCCGGCATTTCCCTCCCGCTCGGCAACTACCACAATCTCAACGACGCCCGCCAAATCGCGCCTGAGTTCGTGATGATGGACGATTTGAAATCTCTCATCGACTTGCTGAAGGCTCTCGTCGCCACCAAGCACGACGGCATCGGCGAACGCACCATCCGCGAACGCGTGGAACTCCGCATGATGGAGCACGAGGCGCATCTCAAGGCGGGATCGAAGCTGTTCAAGTAGGCGTAAGAAGGTCAAGGAATGGTCAAGAGGTCAAGCAGGTGCCGTCTTGACTCCTTGACGGCGCAGCCAGCTTGACGTGCGCAGCACATCTTGACCTGCGGCTCTCCCTCGCCTTCTTCCGCGCCCCTATGTCCAGCGAGCAGCGCAAAGCCTTCCCATTCTCCGAGTTTGAACCGAAGTGGCAGGACGTGTGGGAGGCGAAGAAGGCCTTCCGCACGCCCAACCCCGGTGATGCCGACTTCGATGCCTCGAAGCCGAAGTACTTCGTGCTCGACATGTTTCCGTATCCCAGCGGCGCGGGTTTGCACGTCGGTCATCCTGAAGGCTACACCGCCACGGACATCATCGGCCGCTTCAAGAAGATGTCCGGCTTCAACGTGCTGCACCCGATGGGCTGGGACGCCTTTGGCCTGCCTGCGGAGCAGTACGCCATCAAAACCGGTCAGCACCCGCGTGCGACGACGGAAAAGAACATCGAAGGCTTTCGCGGCCAGTTGAAGCGCCTCGGCTTCGCCTACGACTGGGATCGCGAGGTGAACACGACCGATCCCGGCTACTTCAAATGGACGCAGTGGATCTTCCTGAAGCTCTACAACTCGTATGTGAACGACGAGGGCAAAGCCCGTCCCATCGCCGAACTCGAAGCACAGGGACTGAGCCGTGAAGAGATCGACCATCGCCGTCTGGCCTACGTCTCGTCCGCGCCGGTAAACTGGTGCCCGGAACTCGGCACCGTGCTCGCGAATGAGGAAGTCGTGGACGGCAAGAGCGAAGTCGGCGGTTTCCCCGTCGAGCGCCGCCCGATGCGCCAGTGGATGCTGCGCATCACCGCCTTCGCGCAGCGCTTGATCGACGAACTCGACGGTCTCGACTGGCCGGAAGGCATCCGCATGCTCCAGCGCAACTGGATTGGCCGCAGCGAGGGTGCTGAGGTGAAGTTTAAGGTCGCTGGCATCGACGAAACGATCACCGTCTTCACCACACGGCCCGACACGCTGTTTGGAGCCACCTACATGGTGCTCGCGCCCGAACATCGCCTCGTCGATGAAATCGTGACCGAGGAACAGCTCGCCGCTGTCGAGGAGTATCGTGAGAAGACCACCCGCAAGAGCGATCTGGAGCGCACGGAACTAGCCAAAGAAAAATCCGGCGTCTTTACCGGCGCTTACACCATCAATCCGGTCAACGAGGAGAAAATTCCTATCTGGATCGCCGACTACGTGCTCCAAGGCTACGGCACCGGAGCCATCATGGCTGTGCCGGCGCATGACGAACGTGATTGGGAGTTCGCCACCAAGTTTCATCTGCCGATTCGTGAGGTGGTAGCTGATGCACCGCGTTTGGGCGGAGAAGGCAGCGCTGTCTGTGAGATGGAGCCAGCCGCATGTCTTAGCTGCGAAGGATTTGCGGTGAACTCCGGCTTTCTTAATGGCCTGGCAACGATTGACGCGAAGCACCTCATCACCGCCTGGCTCGAAGAAAAAGGCCTCGGCAAAGGCACGGTGAATTTCAAGCTGCGTGACTGGCTCTTCAGTCGTCAGCGCTATTGGGGCGAGCCGTTCCCACTGGTGTGGGAAGATGGCAAGCATCGCAGCATTCCTGAAAGCGAGCTGCCGCTGCTGCCGCCGACGCTGGAAGACTTCAAACCGACTGGCACGCCGGAGCCGCCGCTGTCGAAGGCCACGGATTGGGTGCGCTACTCGGCCACAGCGACGCGTGAACTCAACACCATGCCGCAGTGGGCTGGTTCGTGCTGGTATTACCTGCGTTACTGCGATGCCTCGAACGACCAACGATTCGTTGGAGAAGAAGCGGAGCGTTACTGGATGACGGGGCGCTTGGATGGGAAGGTTTCCACATCTAATGGCCTCCCTGCCTCTTTAGCTCCTTTAGCGGACTTCGATACGGATTTTGAAACTCCAAAACCCGGTGGCGTCGATTTGTATGTCGGCGGCACCGAGCACGCGGTGCTGCATCTGCTTTATGCTCGTTTCTGGCACAAGGTGCTCTTCGATCTCGGTTACGTCAGCACGCCGGAGCCGTTCCAGCGCCTGGTGAACCAAGGCCTGATCATGGGCGAGGACGGCCAGAAGATGTCGAAGTCACGCGGCAACGTGGTGAATCCCGACGATGTCGTGGCCGAGTATGGCGCCGATGCGCTGCGCCTGTATGAGATGTTCATGGGCCCGCTGGAGCAGGTGAAGCCCTGGAGCATGAAGGGCGTCGAAGGCGTGTATCGCTTCCTCGCGCGCGTGTGGCGTCTCGTCATGGAAGTCGATGACGAAGGCACCTGGAGTGTGTCATCCGCACTGCAAGACGTGCCCGCGAACAAGCAACTCACCAAAGCGCTGCACGAAACGATCAAAAAGGCTGGCGAAGACATCGAGAAGCTCAGCTTCAACACCGCCATCAGCCAGATGATGGTCTGCACCAACGCCTTCACCGGCGCGGAAGTGAAGCCCGCCGCTGCCATCGTCACCTTCCTCAAAGTGCTCAGCCCCTTTGCCCCGCATCTCGCGGACGAGTTGAACGCCCGCATCGCCAGCAAGTTCTCCAATCTCGCCGTGAACGGCCTGCTCAGCGACGCCACCTGGCCCGTCTATGATCCCGCCGCTCTCATCGAAGATGAAGTCGAAATCGTCTTCCAGGTCAACGGCAAGCTCCGCGACAAGGCCCGTGTGCCGATTCAGGCCACGAAGGAGGAGATCGAGAAGATCGCCCTCGCCAGCGCCCGCGTGCAGGAGTTCATGGAAGGCAAGCCGCCGAAGAAGATCATCGTCGTGCCGGGGAAACTGGTGAACATCGTGGTTTAACGTAGCCTTGTTGCTGTGCAACAAGGGGCTTCCAGTTGCACAGCAACTGGACTACTTTCTCGCTATGCGCATCGCGATCCTCCACTACTCCAAGCTGCCCGTCATCGGCGGCGTGGAGCGGGTGATTGGTGATCAGGCGAAGGTGCTGTCTGCGCTCGGGCATGAGGTGGAGGTTTTGACGCGGAGCGAGTGGCGTGGCGGAGCTTACGATGCGGTGATCGTCCACAATGTCTTCACGATGCCCTTTGACCTCGATTGGACAGGGGAACTCATTCAGCAAGCCGCCGCGACACCGCACATCCGCTGGATCAACTGGGTCCATGACGTGCGCTGGTGCGAGAAGGTGCCGCAGGCCGTGCATGTGGCGGTTTCGGAGGTGCGCAGGCAGGAGTATGCGCGAGTGACGACAGACCCCATCACGGTGATTCCAAATGGCGTGGACGCAGGGAACGTGTTGGGAATCATGGAGCGGGTTTGCGGCCTGAAACTCGAGAATGAGGCGCTCATCCTGCTGCAACCGACACGGTTCGTACGGCGGAAGAACATCGAATTGGGGCTGCGGGTGCTCGCGGAACTGCCCGAGGCGATTTACAACGTCACCGCGGCTCCCGATCCGCATCAGGACGATGGGAGCGTCTATTTTAAAGAACTGGGTGAACTGGCCGAAACGCTTGGCGTGCGGGACCGCGTGTGGTTTCTCGGCGAAACGGCCCCGTTGAGCGATGACGATGTGCGGAGCCTGTATCAGATGGCGGACGCGCTGTTTTTCCCGAGCACGGCGGAGGGCTACGGGCTGCCGTTGATCGAGGCGGCCCTGCACGGAGTGCCGGTGTTTTGCTCGGACATCCCGGCGCATCGCGAGGTGGCGGTGGGGGCGGAGTTTTTTGCGCTGGACGAAGAGCCGCGGTTGATCGCGGCCAGGATTCGTGAGCATGCCGGGGTCAGGCAACGGCAGCAGCGGCGGGAACTGATGCGACGGCTGTCCTGTGAGGGAATCGTGCGGGAGATGCTGGAACCGTTGCTTTCCGGGAGAAAAGCTCCATGAATGCCCACGATGAGCCAACATTCGAACAAAACCGAGATTCAGGCCGTGCTGGGAGCGCGCCACCAAAACGTGTTCGCCTTTCTGGGGGCGCATGATGTGGGTGGTGGGAAACAGGTGGTTCGCACCGTGCAACCCTACGCGCGCGAAGTGGCGGTCATTGTGGGCGGCGAACGCGTGGTGGCTGAGAAGCAGCATGCCGACGGCTTCTTCGAAGCAGTGACACCGAAGGGACTCTACGAACTGGAAGTGACCTCGCACGAAGGGGACACGACGCGCAACAGCGATCCCTACTCGTTCGGCCTCCTACTGGGGGACCAGGACATGTACTTTTTCCGCGAAGGCACGCATCAGCGCCTGTGGGAGGTGCTCGGCGCACGTTTGAAGACGGTGCATGGCGTGGCGGGCTGCCAGTTTGCGGTCTGGGCGCCGAACGCGCAGCGTGTGTCCGTCGTGGGTGACTGGAACCGCTGGGACGGTCGTGTGCATGTGATGCGCTGCCGCCTGGAAGGAGGCATCTGGGAGATTTTCATCCCCGGACTCGGCGAGCTGACGCACTACAAATTTGAACTCGTGGACAAGCACGGGCAACTGCGTGTGAAAAGCGACCCATATGCGGTGTTCGGCCAGCACAGCACGCAAACCGCCAGCATGACCTTCAATCTGGAGCGCTACCGCTGGTCGGATGGCGAGTGGATGCAGGCGCGTGCGAAATGCGATCTCTATCATTCACCGATGAGCGCGTATGAGGTGCATCTCGGCTCATGGAAACGCAAAGCGGAGGAGGGGAACCGCTGGATGTCGTATCGCGAGCTGGCGGACGACATGATTCCGTATGTGAAGGGACTCGGTTTCACACACATCGAGATCATGGGCATCGCCGAGCATCCGTTTGATGGCTCATGGGGTTATCAGGTGACGGGTTACTTCGCGCCGACGAGCCGCTTTGGAAATCCCGATGAGTTCCGTGAGTTTGTGGACCGCTGTCATCAGGCGGGACTCGGAGTGATCCTTGACTGGGTGCCGGGCCATTTCCCAAAGGATGCGCACGGCCTCGCGAAGTTCGACGGCACCGCCTTGTATGAGCACGAGGATCCGCGTCTCGGCGAGCATCAGGACTGGGGCACGCTGATTTTCAATTACGGCCGGCATGAGGTGAAGAATTTTCTCATCTCGAACGCGCTCTACTGGCTGGAGCAGTTCCACATCGACGGCCTGCGCGTGGACGCGGTGGCGTCCATGCTCTACCTCGACTACTCGCGCAATGCAGGCGAGTGGGTGCCCAACCATCTCGGCGGACGTGAGAACCTCGAAGCAATCGCCTTCATGAGGGAGCTCAACGTCGTGTGCTACAAGAAGCATCCCGGCACCACGATCATCGCGGAGGAAAGCACCGCCTGGCCGGGCGTGTCGAAGCCGGTGAGCACCGGCGGACTGGGGTTCGGCTTCAAATGGAACATGGGCTGGATGAACGACAGCCTGCGCTACATGCAGTACGAGCCGGTACACCGGAAGTATCATCATGGCGAGGCCACGTTCTCGATGATCTACGCCTACGATGAGAGCTTCATCCTCGTGCTCAGTCACGACGAGGTGGTGCATGGCAAGGGCAGTCTCATCAACAAGATGCCAGGCGATCGCTGGCAGAAGTTTGCGAACCTGCGCATGTTCCTCTCATGGATGTGGATGCATCCCGGCAAAAAACTGTTGTTCATGGGCTGCGAGTTCGGCCAGTGGAACGAATGGAAGCATGACGCGAGCCTCGACTGGCATCTCTTCCTCGGTGAAGAGCACAGCGGCCTGCAAAAGCTCGTCCGTGACATCAATCATCTCTACACCACCCGTCCGGCGCTGCACACGAAGGACCACGAGGCCGGCGGCTTCTATTGGCTCGATGCGAACGACGCGGACAACAGCATCTTCGTCTTCGCGCGCTCCTCGCCGGATGGTGACAAGGTGTATGTCGTCGTCAATGCGACTCCGGTCACGCGCAAGAGCTACCGCCTCGGCGTCTCCGATGCCGGCGGCTACCGCGAGCTGTTCAACAGCGACTCGGCGGCTTATGCCGGTTCCGGCGTGAGCGCGGGCGCGGGTTTCCAGGCGCAGCACACCTCCTGGCAGGGGCAGCCGTGGAGCGTGGTTGTCGATCTGCCGCCGCTAGGCACGCTGGTGCTGGGACGCTGAGCATTTGTTGCAAAGAGAGGGCGGTTCCGGGCCGTTGAAGCTATCCCATGAAACTTCTTACCCTCGCCACCACCCTCCTTGCCGCGGTCGCGCTCAGTGCCGCGGACGCCCCCAAATCTGTTTACGACGTGCCGTTGAAGGACATCGACGGCAAAGACACCTCTCTGAAGGAATATCAGGGCAAGGTGATGCTCATCGTCAACGTCGCCTCCAAATGCGGCAAGACGCCGCAGTACACGCAGCTCGAACAGCTCAATCAAGAGTTCAAAAAAGACGGCCTCGCCGTCCTCGGTTTCCCCAGCAATGACTTCGGCAAGCAGGAGCCGGGGACGAATGCGGAGATCAAGGAATTCTGCTCCACCAAGTACAAGGTGACCTTCCCGATGTTCGACAAAGTCGTCGTCAAAGGCCCGGAGCAGCATCCGCTCTATCAGGTGCTCAGCGGCCCGAAATCGCCGTTCCCGGGCGATGTGAAGTGGAACTTCGGCAAGTTCCTCGTGGGCAAGGATGGCAAGATCCTGAAGCGCTTCGAGCCCGGCGTGAAGCCAGATGCTCCTGAAGTCGTGGAAGCGATCAAATCAGCGCTCGCGGCGAAGTAATCAGATCCCGTTTCAAAAAACGAAAACGGCGACGGCTCTGTGAGCCATCGCCGTTTTTTGTGAGTCTGACGCGAAAGGCCTATGCTGAGGTGCCGCGAGCTTGGGGCCGAGGCTGGGTCGAATTGTTGCCGCCTTCACGTGGTGCAGGATTGCGAGGCGGGCCTTCACCACCGGGGCGGGCTTCGATGCGGGTGCCACTGCCTGCGCCATCCATCATGCGCAGCTTGTCGCGGAACTCTTCTGGCACGGCTTTGCGCTCTTCGTCGGTGTTCACGGGCCAGCTTTGCTCTTTGCCGCCGTTGGGCCGGACGGTGAAGGTGGTTTTGCCATCCTCACGTTTCATGGAGTATTCGCCAGCATCATCACGACGAGTCACGTTCATCGCCTCGTGGGATTCGCTGAAGTTGAAGCGATTCACGCTGCCATCACGCGGGCTTGAGCCGGGCTGGCGCTGTGTGTTTTCCCGGCGCGGATTGTGATCCGGCATGTTGAACATCGGTGCCTGGGGCATGGGCGTGCTTTTGTCTCCCTTCATCCAGTTTTGCAGGCGCTCCTGGAACTCGCGCATCTCGTTTTGGAAGCGTTCCATCTGCTCGAGCTGTTCGCCGCCCATGTCACGCATGCCGCGCTGCATCTGCTCCACCTCGCGGCCGCCAAACGGCATGCCCATCTGCGGCCAGCCGCCGAATCCATACATCGGCCGCCGCTCATTCACAGCGACCATGCGCTCGCCGAGTGTCACCGGCACCTGCGTTTCCTTGCCGCCGGTGATGACGGTGAGATTGGCGGCCTCGCCCTTCTTCTTGGAGCGCACCAGGGCCATGAGCTGCTCCATGTTCACGAGCCGCTGATCTTCGAACTTCACCAGGATGTCATGCGTCTTCAATCCAGCCGCCTGGGCTGGTGATTCCGGCATCACTTCATCCACCATGAGGCCGAAGCCCTCCGGCAGGGAGAATTGGGAGCGCAGTTCGGCGGGCACTTCACGCGTGAGCACGCCGATGTAGGCCACGGGCTTCAACTCCTCGGCTGGTGCGTTGGGGTTGCGCGTCGACTGTGGCGGGCGCGGTTTCACCTCGGCGGGGGCCGCCTCGGCCTTCTTCACTTCGTTTTTCTCCTCCTGCTGCGCTTGCAGCGGTGCGGCGCTGAGGCAGGCGATGAGGAAGCTGTGTTTGAGTTTCATGATCAGGTTGGGGTTCAGGTTTTGGGGGATGCTATTGGAAGGAGACCGGCAGCACGAGCTTCTGCTGGCGCGGGTATTCCACGGTCATCTGCGCACCGTCGCGGGGATCGATCCAGGTCTGGCGTTCGCGTGAAATGACGGTCATGTGCTGTTCTGGGAGACGTTCGGCGCTGTAATGAATGCCGTCGTTTTGCACGTCTTCCCATTCGCGAATGGTGGAAACCGGCAGCACGGCGGGCGTGGTGGCCAGCGCGGAGTTCGGCGTGGGTTGTGGCAGATAGCTCATCACCGCCACGGCTGCGGCGGCACCGAGGGATGCCCAAGTGGCCGGGGTGAGCCAGCGCGGCAGCGGGCGCGGCTTGCGGCTCGTGCCGAGCCAGCTCATGTCCAGCTTCAATTCTTCATCGACTCGATGCGTGAGGGCAGGGGAAGCTGCGGCTGGAGCAAGGCCACGCAGCAGGCTTTCGAGTTGGGGGTCATTCAGGTCGTGGTTCATGGCAGGGCCTCCTTGGGGGTGGAGAAGGGCAAAATGTTGAGGGCGGGTGTGCTGGATTCGCCGAGCAGGTCTTCTTTGAGCGGGGCAAGCTTCCGTTGCATGGCCTGCAAGGCGTAGCGGTAACGGCCGGCGATGGTGTTGATGGATTCGCCGGTCATCGCGGCGATTTCGTTGAAGGTGAGGTCGCCCCAGAGCTTGAGCGTCACGACTTCGCGCTGCTCCTGCGGCAGGTCTTGGAGCGCTTGTTGGACGATGGCGGCGATTTCTTTCTGGCCGGGCTGGGGATCAAAGCTGGGCGCGTTTTCACCAGCGACGGCGATGTCGGACTTCGCCTCCCGATTCACGCGACGGTTATCGGAACGACGTTGGTCGAGGGCGATGGTGCGGACGGCGGCGTAGAGCAGGGGGATGTGGTTGTTGTCGCCTTCCGGGAAGCGCCGCCACCAGCGCACGAAGGCCATTTGCACGACATCTTCGGCATCGGACTTCGAATCGACGAGTTGTCGCGCATACAGCACGAGCTGCGGGGCGATCTGCTCAAAGGTTCGTTTCCAGTCAAAGGCGGCTTCCATGCGGGGGCAGGTGTTCGACCAGCCTAACGCCTCCGGGTTCGTCTTTTGTGTGGCAAAACGAGGAAAAAATCAGGCCTGGGCAGGCTCTACCGGACGCTTCCCGAAGAACCAGCCATGGGCGATGAAGGCCGCCCCCACCACGATCATGAAGGTGGAGAAGAACTGGCCCTTCGTGAGCCCCAGGATCATCTCCGAGCCGCTGTCCGGCTGCCGCACGAACTCCAGCGAGATGCGGGCGATGGCATACAGGATGAAGAACAGGCCGGTGATGATGCCATGCGGCAGGCGGGGGCATTTGAGGCGGATTGCCAGCAGGATCAGTGTGAGGAACAGGCCCTCGCCGAGCGCTTCATAAAGCTGCGAGGGATGCCGTGGGTGCAAAACCGTCTCCAGCTCGGCCCGGCCACCGCGATACTGCTCAAAAAACGCTATGATGTCCGGGCTGTGCTGCACTCCTTCGGGAATCAGCCCCGGCTGGCCGCCTTGGCGGTAAAAATCCTCATGCAGCATCTCCGTGGGGAATTTCATCGCCCACGGCACATTTGTCACCCGGCCAAACAGCTCGCCATTGATGAAGTTCGCGATGCGCCCGAGGAACAACCCCAGCGGCGCGCCGCACACAAGCGTGTCACCGATGCCGGCCCAGGAAATCTTATGCTTGCGGGAATACCACAGGCAGAACAAGGCCACTCCGACGATGCCGCCGTGGCTGGCCATGCCGCCTTGATTCAGCAGGAAGAAAATCCACGGCGCGTGGATGAACTCGTCGAAGTTGTACAGCAGCATGTAGCCCAACCGGCCGCCCAGCACGACGCCGAACAGCGCCACCAGCGTGATGAAATCCGCCACCGCCTCCGGCTTGATCTCCGACAGCCCGCGTTTGGCCAAGAAGAGCATCACGCGATAGGTCAGGTAAAACCCCAGCACATACGCCAGGCCATACCAATGCACGGCGATCTTGTCCGTGATGCGGAACAGATGCGGGCTGAGATCATGCAGATAGTAGGCGAGCATGGCCGTGGAAAAGAGTCGCTGAAGATGGCGAGCCTGCCGCGTGGCGCGACGGGAAATTTGTGACGTGACAGCGGGAATCATTTTTGGATTGCCCCGCCAGGCATCGACGCTCTATCGTCAGGCTGCCAGTTGAACGATTGCATGAGCACTCCATCCGCTTCGTCCCGCACGTTCTGGGAGCCTCCATCTCCCGAGGCTTTGCAGGCGGCGATGCCTCAATATGAGGTGACGGAATTTCTCGGACGCGGCGGGATGGGGGCGGTGTACAAAGGACGGCAGATTTCCCTGGAACGCCCCGTGGCGATCAAGATCCTCTCCAAAGAGCTGGATGAGCGGGAGCAGGGATTCGCCGAACGTTTCAAGAACGAGGCGCGGGCGATGGCGAAGCTCAATCATCCGGGGATCATTGCCGTCTATGAGTTCGGTGAGACGGCGGACGGTCTTCTGTACATCGTGATGGAATACGTGGAGGGCACCGATGTCGCCCGCATGATCGCGCGCAATGAACGGCTGACGGTGGAGCACGCGCTGGCGATCACCACCTGGGTTTGTGATGCGCTTGCTTACGCGCATGCACGCGGCATCGTTCATCGCGACATCAAACCGGCCAACATCATGGTCAGCGCGGATGGAGCGGTGAAGGTGGCGGATTTTGGCCTGGCCAAAGTTCGCGGCAGCAATGGCGAGACGCTGGGGCTGACACAGAGCGGCATGGCCATGGGCACGTTGCATTACATGGCGCCTGAAGCTCTCATGCTCGGTTCGGCGGTGGATCATCGTGCCGACATCTATGCGGTGGGTGTCATGCTCTACCAGATGCTCACCGGCAAGCTGCCCCAGGGAATGTTCAAGCTGCCCTCGCGGCTCGTGCCAGGACTCGACGCACGTTTTGACGAGATCATCGCCAGAGCCATGCGCGAGGATCGCGACACTCGTCACCAAAGCGCCGCCGAGCTGCGTTCCGAACTGGACGGCATTCATACGCATCCAATGGTGAGACAGGGAGCGGGTTCGAGTCAGATGCCTTTTTCAAGGGCTCCGGAGAATGTTGTTGACTCAGCCGTGGTGGAGATGGAACCGCGAGTGTCTAAACGATCCTGGGTGGGAGGCGTGGCTGTGTTTTTAGCCGCCGGTGTGGTCTTGGCGGCCTGTTATCTGTGGCTGAACTCTTCGTCAGATTCAGGAGTGGATTCCACCACGACGATCAGCACAGTCAGCGGGTCTACAGGCCAGGATACAACTGAATCCGAAAAGCCACCGCCGACCGCAAGTCTCGGTACCGCGACCTCTCCGACCAGCGAGACTTCTGTCGCCGTTTCACCCTTTGACAGTCCTAAGCCTGTCACAGTTTTGCCGACAACGACGAGGAAAGACGCGAATGCACCAGCAACCATGGCCTCGAGGAGCGCTCCCAGCGCGATTTATAGATGGACGGACATAAATGGCAGGGTGGTCGAAGCAGCGTTCGGCGGTGTTGTTGACACCGATGTGCTGCTCAAAGCCGATGGTCGGGGTTTTCTGCAGCACTCAATGAGCAAACTGTCTGCGGAGAGCCAGGCGCTGGCGCAAAGGCTTGAGAATGAAACCAAGTCCTCCAACGCTTTGAAATCAACGGAGATGGATAATAAGAATATGGCAGCACCCACGACGGCGGTTAGCACCTCCAGCGCGACTCATGTATGGACCGATGCCAGCGGCAGAGTCATGTCGGCAGCATTCGGCGGTGTCGTTGACGGCAATGTGCTGTTCAAGGTCGGCGAGCGGAGTTTTCTGGTGGCCATGAGCAAGCTGTCCTCAGAGAGCCAGGCGCTGGCGCGCAAACTTGAGGATGGCACCGCGTTTGAGGCTCCTGGAAATCTGCCACCAAGCTACGCCAGCCGTTGTTCGCCACAGGCACGGCTGGAGCGCATTCTGCAAAACGGTGGCTCCGAGGAGGTCGAGCAGGCGGTGACGAAATCACTCGCATGGTTGAAGACGAAGCAGAACACCAATGGTTCCTGGGGCAGAAACAACAAGGCTGCCTACACCGGATTTGCGCTTCAATGTTACCTCGCTCGCTGCGAGGGAGTCGATTCGATTGGCAACGGAACCACCGTGATGAAGGGAATTCTCTATCTGATCGAAGTCGGCAGTAAGAATCCCCATGGCATTCTGTCAGACCTTTGGGAGGGGGGCAAAAACGGCTTTGGAGTCTACGAGCATGCGATTGCCACCACCGCGTTGGGTGAAGCCTGCATCTTGGAGAAGGCAGGAGGAACCAGCACGCCTGGACTGGTCGAGGCCTTCACACGGGCGGTGCAGGTCATCCTCGACAATCAAAATAAGCGCGGCTCCTGGACCTATGGCGGCAAAGAGATCGTCTATAACAATGATTCCAGCGGCGAAGATTTGTCCATTTCCAACTGGCATTTCCAGGCGTTGCGCAGCGCGCGCGACAGTGGTTTGAAACTGGCCGATCTCGATTTGTGCATCAGCCAGGCAGTGGATTACATCGCGACCAAGCAGACCCAGGACGGTGGCTTCGGAGGCAGCAATCGGGAGGCCCATTACAACCAGTGGTCGCTCTCCGGCGGTGCGATTGTCGGCCTGCAAACCTTGGCTGCGGGTGACAAAAACACCGAGATTCGCAAAGGCATTGAATTCCTGCGAAGTTTCATCGCTGCGGAGCCGCTGGACTGGAACGTGAACTGCAATCTCTACAGTTGGCGCCATTACACGGATGCCTTCTTCCTGATCGGCGGTGAAGATTGGATTTTTTACAAAAACCAGATGCTTTCGCAGATCCTCAGCGCACAGCAGTCCGATGGCTCTTTTAAACGAGGTCGTGCCAACTGGCCGGCGGGCGATGCTGCGGATGAAATTTACCGCCAGTGTCTCTGCACGCTGCAACTGGAAGTCTTCTACCGCCTCGCGCCGCGATACTGATTCGCGCCTCAAGGCTGAGGTCGTGCGGCAGGAACAGAAGGCTGATGTTCGGCGTCTGTGTTAGGAAGGGAGCGCGGGCTTGAGCCCCCAGCAGGTCGTCGAAGAAAAGAAGCGTGAAGCAATGATCGACGCGGGAACCGGGCAGCCTAGGACATGGCAGTGGACGTGGCGCTGGCGGACCTGGCCCAGGCCCCGGCGGGAAGCACGTAGCGCGTGGAGGTGTGGGAAGGCTTCACCGCTTGGAAAGCGCAGATGCGCGCGATGGCGGAATCCTCCCTGACGGCCAGGAACGACCCACGTGAACTGGAAACCTACCGCGAAGCGCTGAGGATCCTCGAAGGCTGACGAGGGGGAGAAGTGGGGCCGAACTGCGTGGCGAGCAGTGAGACAACCGGAACGAAGTGGAGATAGCCTGCCGCAGGCAGCCCGACACGAGTGTGAGGCAGTGAAGGAGGAGCGAGGCAACAGGGAAACCCTGATGCCTCGCTGGGGGTGGCGATGGGATGATCCGATGCGATGGAATGGGCGTATGAAAGCTTCCACCGAACCTCTTGTCCTGAATCGCAACCCGCATGTGGGTGATCCCCATCCACATTTGAACGACTGGCGTGCCGTGAACGTGCGCACGATCATCAACACCGACATCGAAGGCAAAATCGTGTATCTGGGCCCGGAGAAGGAACGGATGGAGGCGATGTTCATCTTGAAACCGGCGGCTTGAAGCTCGGAAATGACAGCGGATTCTCCTCGTCTTGGATGAAGACTAGCGCCTCGATGGGGGAGTATCCTTGGAGGCACTGCGGGCGAGGCACTTGCGGACGAGGCGCAGGCATTCGTCCGCGCTGGCAGGCATGGGCAGGGTGAGGGGCTGGCCGTGGACGCGGAGATGGCGCAGCTCTCCCTCCCGGCGCACCTGGGTGACCTCGATGCCGTGGGAGGCGAAGAAGCGCACGACTTCCTGATTGCTGGCGTAGCGACTCATGCTTGGAGAAAGATGGGGAGACTGGGAGAAGGGAAGGCAAAGAGCTCAGAGGGATGGAGGCGGTGGACGGTTTGATTGTCAACGGTCCACGGACGTGCTGGCCACTGAAGCGGGGCGTGCTATAGCGTGAGGGACTTTTTGTTTCCCTTCCTTTTTTGCTGAACCCTTTCTGTCCATGACGCTGCGCGAACCTGAAATCGTCGAACTCCCCACACCATCCGGCCCGATGCGCACGATGGTGCTGCGACCTGTGGCCGAAGGCCGGTTTCCGGGGCTGTTGTTTCACTCGGAGATCTTCCAACTCACCGCGCCGATCTGCCGCACGGCCGCTGCTCTGGCGGGACATGGTTTCATCGTGGCGCTGCCGGAGATCTACCATGAGTATCTGCCGGCCGGGACGGTGCTGGGTTATGACCAAGCGGGCTCGGACACGGGCAATCGGCTGAAGACGGAAAAGCCGGTGGCGGCCTATGACGCGGACAATCGTGCGGTGCTGGACTATTTGAAGAACCATGAGGCCTGCACGGGACGTCTCGGTTCCTTTGGCCCCTGCATTGGCGGGCATCTGACCTATCGCGCCGCGCTGCAACCCGACGTGGCGGCAGCGGCCTGCTTTTATCCCACCGATCTGCACAAGCGCAGTCTGGGGGCGGGCATGAACGACGATTCGCTGGCCCGTGCCGAGGAGATCACTGGCGAGTTGATGCTTGTCTTCGGCCGTCAGGATCCGCATGTGCCAGCCGAGGGCCGTGCGTTGATCTACCAGACGCTCACCGCCGCCGGAGTGAGCTTCACCTGGCATGAGTTCAATGCCGCCCATGCCTTTCTGCGCGATGAGGGCCTGCGGTATGATGCGGAACTGGCGCGGCAGGCGCTCGGACTGACGGTGGATTTCTTCCGACGCTGTCTGGGTTGAAAAAGAAGACTTAGAGATGATCTCCGAGTCTGAGATCCTAGTGCAGGAAGTGACGCACGCCGGTGAAGACCATGGCGAGCTTGCGTTCATCGGCGGCGGCGATGACTTCGGCGTCCTTCACAGAGCCGCCGGGCTGGATGGCAGCGGTGGCACCGGCTTCGGCGGCGGCGATGAGGCCGTCGGGGAAGGGGAACATGGCGTCGGAGGCGACGATGCTGCCTTTGAGTGACAGACCGGCTTCCTTGGCTTTCCAAATGGCGATGCGGCAGGAATCGACGCGGCTCATCTGACCGGCACCGATGGCGAGGGTGCGATCATGCGTGGCGAAGACGATGGCGTTGGATTTGACATGCTTCACGACACGCCAGCCGAAGCGCATGGCTTCGAGCTCGTCGCGGGTCGGTGGACGAACGGTTTTCACTTTCGTTTCGAGGTCGTCGAGACCGAGGGCGCGGAAATCGCTGTCCATGACCATGACTCCGCCGGGAGCAGAGCGGATGATCGGCTCGGCGAGCGCTTCGGCGACTCCGGGGAGCATCTGGATGAGGCGCAGGTTCTTTTTCTTCTGCAAGAGAGCACGGGCGTCGGCATCGAAGTCGGGGGCGATGATGACATCGGTGAAGATCTCGGAGATGATGCGGGCGAGGCCGAGCGTCATGCTGCGGTTCACAACGATGACGCCGCCAAAGGGAGCCTGCTTGTCGGTCTCGAAGGCTTTCTGCCAGGCTTCGCGCAGGTCTTCATCCGCACAGCCGACGCCGCAGGGATTGGTGTGCTTCAAGATGGCGACGGTGGGGCGGCGGAACTCGAGGGCGATCTCGGCGGCGGCATGGATATCGAGGACGTTGGTGTAACTGAGGTCTTTGCCGTGCAGCTTGACGAAGTAGTCGCCGAAGTTGCCGTAGAGCGAGGTCTTCTGGTGCGGGTTGTCGCCGTAGCGCAGCTCGGAATAGAGGGGCAGGGAGAGATTGAAGGTCTTCTGGGTGGTCTGCTCCTTGTTGAGGAAGGCGGCGATGGCGGAGTCGTAGCTGCCGGTGCGCTGGAAAACCTTGCAGGCGAGGCGTTCGCGGGTGCCGAGGGTGGTGTCGCCGGCGTTTTCCTTCATCTCGGCGAGCACGACCGAATAATCCGCCGGATCGGTGATCACGGTGACCCAGCGGTGATTCTTGGCCGCCGAACGCAGCATGGACGGGCCGCCGATGTCGATGTTCTCGATGGCTTCTTCGAGTGTGACGTCCTTTTTGGCAACGGTCTGCTCAAAGGGGTAAAGATTGACGACGACGAGGTCGATAACGGGAATGTCGTGCTTCTTGGCGTTGCGCTTGTCTTCGTCGTTGTCACGGCGCTGCAGCAGGCCGCCGTGGACCTTCGGGTGCAGGGTTTTGACGCGACCGTCGAACATTTCGGGGAAGCCGGTGTGATCAGAGACGTCGGTGACCTTCAAGCCGCCGTCCTTGAGGTGCTTGGACGTACCGCCGGTGGAAAGCAGCTCCACGCCGAGCGCCGCGAGGCCTTTGGCGAAGTCGAGAAGACCGGTTTTATCGGAAACAGAGAGCAGAGCACGGGCGATGGGCATGAGAGGCAAGGAAGGGAAGTTCGGGGCGCGGAGTAAAGGGAGATTTGCGGGGGTGCCAAGCGCATTCTCAGTGCGCACAAAGGGGGCCTTTCAAGGCGCAATTTTCGGCGCGTAAGGCGGATAAAATTTCCGCGCCCCGAACTCAATGTAGCGGTTCTCTCCACTTTTGAGATAAACGGAGGACTTCGTGTTTTCGAAATCCTGCGCTCGTTGATAAACGAGGTGCCTGCCGGTCGCATCGAGTGTGAGCTTGAGCATCGTGGCGTCGTCGAATTCGACCGGGTCAGCGATGCGGCGGTACAAACCTTTTTCCTGGCCGGTAAAGCGCAGATTCGGCTCGTAGCGATCATCTTTGCCGAGGGCGGTGTAGTAGTTGGTGTCGCCGAGAGCAGTGGGATACTCGGTCCACTCATAATCCGCCGGGTGCAGGTGTACGCGCCAGGCTAGGATGACCAGCGAGGTCAGCAACAGCGCCCAGCCGAACAGCAGCCGACCGGGGGTGTCGCGGAATTCATTGGCGGCCATGCGGGATGAAATCGAGCCGGAGACAACGGGCAAGCGCAGCTTTCTGCCCTCTCCTGCAAAGGTGCAAAAGACCATCCATTGCTTGCATGCGGGAATGGAGCGGCGACCGGTTTTAACCGGCACACACACAGATTTCCCGGCGGTTCGCCGCGAGTTGCGTGGCAAAGACGGGGGCGGGAGCCCAATCGCGAATGGCGTCGATGAACTCGTGCGCACGATCTTCGAGGGCGGGCGTGTTGAGTTTGATCGTGAGGATGAGCCGGCGTGCCTGAATTCCCTCTTGAATGCGTGCGATCTGCGGCAGCACCAGAGGCGGAGCGAGGTTGATGTCGCTGAGCAGCAAAGCGACTTCCTGGGGCAGGGCGGTGAGGTTGATTCGGCCCGCTGCGGTGCGCCAATGATCGAATCTGACACCTTGAGTTTTGGCCAGTTGGAGAACGCTTGGGTCCATCTCGCCTGTATCGACGCCGAGGACGTTCATCCCGCGTTGCAGGAGCGCATAGGTGGCTCCCCCTGGGGCGCAGCCGAGGTCGAGGGCGGTTTGGCCGCGCAGATCGAGTTGATCCCAGCCACGCCAGGCGAGGGCTTGTTCGAGCTTGAGCCAGGCACGCGAGGGCACGTCGCCGGGCAAGGCGATGCGTGGCAGGCCGCCGGGTTGGGTGTGAGAACTGGCTTGATGCTCATGATGGCCGAGGAAGAGCGGTTCGGCATCAGTCTCACCGACGATGACATCGAGAACCAAATCGCCAGCAACATAAGGCAGCCGGGTTTCGAGTTGGACGCCGGACTGAAGGAGGGCGCGGGTGATTTCGGCTTCGAGGGCGTCGATGCGCTGCCATTGAGCAGCTTCGATGCCGTCTTCAGGAGTGACTCGTGGAAAGACGTGAAGACGAATCGGCTTGGTGGTGAGTTTGCGGGCGTGATCGACAAGTTCGGCGATCGTTTTGCAAAGTCCGAGCGAGATGCCGCTGACGCGGGCGAAGGTGCTGAGTGTCCGTGGCGGGCTGAAGCCTGGACTGCGCACCTTCCAGGTGATGAACTGCGGTTTCATGAACGCAGGCGTGAGTTCACCGGCAAAGTGCGTGGCGATGTCACGCTTGAGCGTGGATTCAGATCCGGCGCGGCAGGTGGTGAAGCGAAAGGGAGTGTTCATGAAGGTGAAAAAAGAAAGGCGGAGCCGTGGCTCCGCCCTCCGTGGTGAGATGTGGTGCTGAAAATTACTCGACGCCTTTCCAGGCTCCGAAGCTGGCGCCTTCGGTGATCCACTTCTTGATCAGGTCCACATTCGCGGCGCTGATGCGATCTCCTTTGCCTTCAGGAGGCATGGCGAGGTCGTCGGTGTCTGGCAGGATGATGCTCTTCACGAGCCAGCTCGCATCGGGCTTGCCGGTGACGACAGTTTCATTTGGATATTCTTTGCCGCCCTTCGTGATAGCTGTGGCGCCATCGAGACGCAGGCCGCCCTTGGGTTTCTTGATCTTGCCGTTGTCTTCGTGCTCCTTCTCGTGGCACTTGAAGCAGCTTTCCTTCAGGATGGGAAGGATCTGTTTTTCAAAGTCCACTTTGCCGGCGTCCTGGGCGCTGGTACTGGAGGTGATGGATGCGCCGAGAGCAAGCACGGCGGCGAGGGTGAGGGCGAGTGTGTTTTTCATGGGTGTGGTGTGACTTGGGGGCTGATGAAGATGTTCGCGGGAATTTCGCGGTCAAGTTGCATCCCCGACCGGATCGAAGCCGATTCACAAAAGTGAGGCAAGGTAAATATTTTGGTAGCCTTAAATAATTTCGTCTGCCAGAATCCCATGATTCTTGCCATGAGCCGTGTCGCTGCTGCCGCCCGCCCTCCTCGCGCCCGATCTACGGACGAGAAGGAAAGTCCGTGGAATGATGCCTTCGGCATCCTGCTCTTGATGGTGGCGGCCATGCTGCTGCTGGCGCTGGTGTCATATGACCCGCGGGACATGCCGTCGTGGTCGTTCCTGGCGTTGTCGGAGGCTTCAGGTGAAGTGACGCACAATTTCGTGGGCCGCATGGGGGCGCTGGTGGCGGGGCACATGCTGTGGTTGATGGGTTTCGCGGCTTACCTGCTGCCGTTCAGCATGACGTGGTTTGGCGTGTGCAAACTGCACTCGAAGATGAAAATCACGCGGTCGGCGTGGCTCGGTGTGGCCGTCATGATCATCAGTGGTGCGGCGTTGCTGGAGGTGCAGAACTTGCTGAGCGAACGGGACCATTTCACGCCGCTGGGAGGTTCGGGCGGCCTCGGTTTTGTGATTGGCGGCAGCCTTTTGAAGAATCTGCTCGGCAAAGTGGGAGCGACGCTGTTGCTCGGAGTCGTTTACATGATTGGACTGTTTTTGGTCACCGGTCAGCATCCGTTGAATGCGATCCGTGGCATTCGTACTGAGCTGACCCGCTGGAAGACCGAACGTGAAGCCCAGCGACTGATCGAGGAAAAACTCGCGGAAGAAGCGGCGAACACGATTCCCGGCACGCTGACGCCTGTGCCGACCGAACTCCGCCGGAAGAAAAAAGGCGCTGAGCTGCGTGGCGACACGCCGGTGGCAACCACCATGGAACTGCCGCTCAAATTTGACCCGCCAGCACCGAAGATCATCGACTCCTCGATTCCGCGCTCGCACGAAGACAACGCGGACAAGCCGAAGCTGGCCGAAGTGTGGGAGAAAAAGCGCGCGCAGAAGATGGAACAGGCTCCGCATGGCTCGCTGGGCAATCTCACCGTGCGCTTCAAGGACTACAAACTGCCGCCGATGGACCTCCTTCAGTGGGCGGATGAAAGCAACCGTGCGCCGACGGACAAATCCGAACTGCTCGGCATCCAGGCGACCATCGTCAAAGCGTTGGCCAGTTTCGGCATCAGTGTCGAACCCGGCGACATCACCCGCGGCCCTGCGATCACACGCTACGAGGTGCGCCCCGTCGATGGCCTGCGCGTGAGCCGCATCGCGAATCTTGACGCCGACATCGCCCGCGCGACACGAGCCGAGCGCATCAACATCCTCGCTCCGATTCCCGGCAAAGACACGGTGGGCATCGAACTCGCTAACAAGGAGAAGATCATCGTGCCGTTGCGCGAGTTGCTGGAGGACGATGTCTTCGTCAACGGCAAGTCCAAGCTTCCCGTCGCTCTCGGCAAGGACGTGTATGGCAAGACGATTATCGGCGACCTCGCGGCGATGCCGCACCTGCTCGTCGCGGGTGCAACTGGCTCCGGTAAATCGGTCTGCATCAACAGCATCATCACCAGTTTGTTGTGCCGTTTTGCTCCCGATGAGCTGCGCTTCATTATGATCGATCCAAAGGTCGTGGAAATGCAGAACTACGAGGAGCTGCCACACCTTGCCCTGCCTGTCGTGACTGATCCGAAGAAAGCCCTTCTCGCGCTGCGCTGGGTGGTGAAGGAGATGGAGAACCGCTATCAAATCTTCGCGCAGGAAGGCTGCCGCAACTTTGAAGCCTTCAACAACCGCAATCGCAAGCGCAAGGCTGAGGCAGATGCTGCCCGTGCCGCGCGCAACGCTGCTGGAACACCACCGATCAAAGCCGGTGTCGATGATGCCCGCGTCTCCGCTGCCTTTGCTGAAGAAGCCGCCGCTCCGAAAACGGCCCAAGTCGGCACCGTGGACGGCGATACTGAGATGCGCGATGCAAGCGGCACCTGGCTTGGCGATTCCCAGCCGCCACCGCCACGCAAGCAGGAGGTCATTATTCCCGACACGATGCCCTACATCGTCGTCATCGTCGATGAGCTGGCTGATTTGATGCAGACCGCGCCAGCGGACATCGAAGTCGCCATTGCGCGCATCACGCAGATGGCGCGTGCGGCAGGCATTCATCTCATCGTCGCCACACAGACGCCGCGCGCGGATGTCATCACCGGTGTCATCAAGGCCAACATTCCCACCCGCATCGCCTTCCAGGTCTCTTCCGCGCTCGACAGCCGCGTCATCCTCGACCGCAAAGGCGCGGAGAACCTCGTTGGCAAAGGGGACATGCTTTACGTCCCGCCCGGCGGTGCGCAGCCGGTGCGCAGCCAGGGTGCACTCGTCACCGACGATGAAATTCACGCGCTCGTGAGCCACTGCGTCGCGCAGGGCAAACCGGTTTTCGATGTCAAAGTCGATGACGAAAGCGGTGCGTTTGGCGATGAGGAAGGTGATGAAGATGGTGTCAGCGCCGAAGAACAGGAATGTTTGGAGAAATGCCTCGAAGTCATCCGTCAGGAGAAAAAAGCCAGCACCAGCCTGCTGCAGCGCCGTCTGCGCCTCGGCTACGGTCGCGCCGCCCGCATGATCGACCTCCTCGAAGACCGCGGCATCATCGGCCCTGGTGAAGGTGCGAAGCCACGTGAGATTCTGGTCCAGATGGACTAACGAGCCTTGCGCAAAGCGAGCCGCTGGCGAGAATCGCGCCATGCCCGACCACGCCGTATTCCGCACCCTGTTCACTGACCTCAAGGCCGAGATGCAAAAAGCCATCGTCGGTTACGATGAACTGCTCAGCGACGTGCTGGTGGCCATTTTCTCTGGCGGGCATGTGCTGCTCGAAGGCGTTCCAGGTCTCGGCAAAACCTACCTCGTGCGCACGCTGTCGCAGGTTGTGGGTTTGGAGCCGGGCCGGGTGCAATGCACACCGGATTTGATGCCTGCGGACATTCTTGGCACGCACATCGTCGGTGAAGACGAAAAAGGCCACCGCACGCTGCGCTATGAAAAAGGCCCTGTGTTCAAGAACCTGCTGCTGGTCGATGAAATCAACCGCGCCACACCGAAAACGCAGGCCGCGCTGCTCGAAGTCATGCAGGAACGCTGCGTGACGACTGGTGGCGAGCGGCACCTCGTGCCGGAACCTTTTTTAGTGCTCGCCACACAGAACCCGATGGAAATGGAGGGCACCTATCCGCTGCCAGAGGCGCAACTCGACCGTTTCATGTTCAAGATCAAGGTGCCGTTTCCCGATCTCGACTCGCTCGTCGAAATCTCCCGCCGCACCACCGGTTTCACCGAGCCGAAGCTCGCGAACATGACCAACGGCCCGCAGTTGATGGAACTGCAGCAGAAGCTCTCACAGATGCCCGTCGCTGATCCCGTCGCGCACTACGCCTCACGCCTTATCCTCAGCAGTCATCCCGAACAGCCCGATGCCTTGCCTGACGTGAAACGTTACGTCAGTTACGGAGCCAGCCCGCGTGGTTTGCAGGCCCTCATTCGCGGTGCCCGTGTCTGGGCCGCCATCCAAGGAGCCACCGCCGTCTCCACCGACGACATCCGCGCCATCGCCCACGTTTCGCTGCGCCATCGCATCATCCTGAACTTCGAAGGCGAGGCCGGGCAGATCAAAGTGGACGACATCATCACCAAGCTGCTCGATCAGGTCAAAACGCCAGCGCAGCAGGCCGCGTAACCTTGGTGCCATCCGCTCGAATGCCCGAAACCCTCGAACGCGAAGACCTTTTCGACGCCGCCTTTCTGGACCGGCTGCGCGTTCTGGCGTTGCGCTTGCGCAAACGACGGCAGTTGATGAGGCGTGGGTCACAATCGACTCCGGCGACGGGCTTCACGCGTGAGTTCAAGGACTACCGCCACTACACGCCGCGTGAAGACTATCGCGCCATCGACTGGCGCCTCTATGCGCGGCTCAACAAGCTCTTCGTGCGTCTTTACGAGGAAACACAGGAGCTGAACCTGCACATCCTGCTCGATACCAGCACCTCGATGTCGCAGCCCTTTCCTGAGAAGCGGCGGCAGGCGCTCCGCTTCGCTGTGGCGCTGGCTTATCTGGCCCTCAGCGCCCAGCAGCGGGTGAGCGTTTACTCGATGAGTGACACGGTGCATCAAGAACTGCCGCCGCTGCGCGGGCAGGGGAACATCGAGAAGGTCATCCAGGCGGTGACGAAACTGAAGTTCGACGGTCTGACGAACATGAAGCGCTGCTTTGAAGAGTTCAGGCCCAGCAAGCAGCGCTACGGCATCATCTTCGTCATCAGCGACTTTTTCGGTCACGAAATCGGCAGTGCCACCGAGGCGGTTGCCCGCGTTTCTGCCTGGCCCGGGGAGAATCATTTCCTCCAGATCGTCCATCCTGAGGAGCGCCAGCCTGAGTTGGAGGGCGAACTCGAACTCACCGAGGTCGAAACCGGTGAACGCCGCCGGTTCTGGCTCACCCGCAAAGATGTGCAGCGCTATGTCGAAACCTTCGACGCCTTCGCCGAAAACCTCTCCCGCGAGTGTGCCAGCCATCGCATTGATTTCCTCCAGGTGACCAGCGATGAAGCCTTCGAGGAGCGCTTCCTCGACCTGCTAGTTCGTGGCTCGGCCCTGGCGGGTGGCGTGTGAAAACCTCTCTCATTCACCCATGAACTGGCCTGTGATCAAAGCTGTCGGACTGCTGGTGGCGTCGAACGTTTTCATGACCTTCGCGTGGTATGCGCATCTGAAGGACATGAAGGCGAAGCCGTGGTTTATCGCCGCTTTCATCAGTTGGGGCATCGCCTTCTTTGAATACATGCTGCAAGTGCCTGCCAACCGCATCGGCAGCACGGCGCTAAGCCTGCCTCAGCTCAAGATCATTCAGGAGGTCATCACGCTGATGGTTTTCGTGCCGTTCGTGCTGTTCTATATGAAGCAGCCGCTGAAGTGGGACTATCTCTGGGCCGCTCTCTGCATGTGCGGGGCGGTGTACTTCATGTTTCGCAAATGAACACACGCTGGGAGGACTTTTATGCCGCTGAATGAAGGCGTTGGATGTCTGGCTGTCTTGTTGAAGTTCCTTGTGGAGCTTATTGGAGGTTTGGCCGAGGGATTGCTGGAGAGCGCCTTTGTGGATTTTCTTGGCTGGATTGGAGCCTGGACAGAGCGCATCGTTACCTTGGGTCGAAGCAAGCCTGATCCTGAATCTTGGTTCTGCATTGCGATAGGGTTTGTGGTCGTGATTTTGACTGTGACGCTGATGGTCTGGTGGGCCTTCAAAGGCTGAGATCGGGGGCGACTTGTTCACATATTCACATTTTGGATTGTGAAGATGTTTAACAAAGGTTAAATAACTCAGTATTCCCATGTCCACCGCAAACCTGCGCCGACACCTCCATGAGACCCGCAATCGCCCTGCCGGCATCAACAACCGGCGTGACGTGCATCGGGACCGTTTCCTCCTTCTCACGAAGCGTTGGATCGGTGGCGCATTGCTGGCTCCGGCCTGTCTGGTGACGGCGATCACCCTGATCCTGATGCTCTGGCGTGCGGTGACGCGCATGGGTTTCCTGAAGTCCGAGGAATTTGTCTTTTTCACCTTCGGCGGGGTTTTGTGGGGTCTGGCCTATCTGGCCGGCCTGCGACCGGTGACGGCCTACGTTTTTGGCCATGAGTTCAGCCATCTCGTCACCGCTCGTATGTTTGGCGGACGCATCTTCGACTGGAAAGTCAGCGCGGCGGGTGGTTACGTCGAGACGGACAAGTCGAACACCTGGATCACGCTGGCCCCTTATTTGATCCCATTCTACACGCTCATCATCATGATTGTCTTCGGCATCGCCGGGCTGGCGCTGGACATGCAGGAAGCGCACGCGGTCTCGCTCTGGAAATGGACGGTGCATCTGAAGCCGACACGTTTTCTTTACGCCTTGGTCGGCCTGACGTGGTTTTTTCACGCTACCTACACGGTCAAAACGGTGCTCGCCGAGCAGGGGGACCTCAAACGCAACGGCGAGTTCTTCTCGATGATGCTCATTTTCCTCATCAACGCCTTCCTGCTCATCGCTCTGTTTCTCGCCGCATCGCCATCGCCAGGACTTGGCATCGCGGAGGTGGCACGCTGCTGGTGGTCGGTGGCCTCGGGTGTGGTGGGCTGGTTGTGGCACTTGGTCGTGTGACGCGGCTGGACTTTGCCAGCATCTGCGCCAAATGACGCGCATCATGCCCGAAGACAGCGAAGTCCTCTCCGTCACCCAGCTCACGCGCGAGATTCGCGAGGTGCTGGAGGGCCACATCGGCAGTGTCTGGGTCGAGGGTGAGATCAGCAACCACCGCCTGCAATCTTCCGGCCATCAATACTTCACGCTGAAGGACGCCGGCGCGCAGCTCTCGTGCGTTTTTTTTCGTGGGGCCGCCGCCCGCAGCACCACACGCCTGCAAGACGGCGCCCTCGTGCAGGTGCATGGCGAGATCAGCGTTTATGAGACACGCGGCCAGTATCAGATGGTCGTCAAGCAGGTGCAGGCGAAGGGCAAAGGCTCGCTCCAGGAGCGCTTCGAAGCTCTGAAGCGCCAACTGCATGCCGAGGGACTCTTTGATGAAGAAAACAAACGTCCCATCCCGCGCTTCCCGCGTGTCGTGGCGCTCGTCACCTCGCCCACCGGAGCGGCGATCCAGGACATGTTGAACATCCTCACGCGCCGGGCGCCATGGGTGCGTGTGCTCGTGTTTCCTGTGCGTGTGCAAGGGCAGGGGGCCGAATTGGAGATCGTCCGCGCTCTCAAAGTGCTCGGTGATGCCGAAAATTTCGGCCTGCCTGTGCCGGACACGATCGTCGTGGGCCGTGGTGGTGGCAGTTTGGAAGACCTATGGTGCTTCAACGAAGAAGTGCTCGCCCGCGCCATCGCGGCATGTCCCATTCCGATCATCTCTGCTGTCGGACATGAGATCGACTTTACCATCGCCGATTTCGTCGCCGATCTGCGTGCTCCGACGCCCAGCGCCGCCGCTGAATTGCTCGCTCCCGACAGCGCCGAGTTGCAGCGGCACTTTGAAAGCATCGCCCGCACGCTGAAAGCCCGAGTCGGCACGCTGCTTGATCATCATCAGCATATCATCGACCTCACCGCCAAAGGCCCGCTGCTCCATGCGCCGGAGCGTTTGCTCCAGCAGGCCGAGCAAAGCATCGACGATCACGAATCCCGTCTGCGCGACGCTGTGCGCGAGCAGTTGCAGGTGTGGACCGATGATCTCACGCAGAAGCAGCACGTTCTCACCGCGCATCATCCTCGCGTGCAACTCAGCGAGGCCGTGCATCGCGCTGAAACCTGTGCCCAGCGGCTGCGTCAAAGCCTGCTGCATCGTCTCGACCGCCTTTCCGACCGCGTGCAATCGCGTCACGAACTCATGCAGCACATCGGCCCTGATGCCGTCCTCGCCCGCGGCTTCTCCTACACCACGAATGCGGATGGATGCGTGCTCAAAGACGCTGCCGACGTTCATGCAGGCGATGAACTGCTCACGCGTCTCGCCAACGGCACCGTGCGCAGCGTGGCGAAGGCCTAGTGGGAAGAATGTGTGCCTTTTGCCCGTAGGTTAGAGCATCATGCTGCACACCCGCCGCTCCATCCTCAACCGTTCCTGCTACGGCATCGGTGGCATCGCTTTGGCCACGCTGCTGAAGGAGCAAAACCTCCTCGCCACCAGCGAGCAGGCGGCGACCCGTCATTTCGATCTCAAACCGAAAGCTCCGCATGGATTTGGGCAGGCGAAGGCGATGATCTCGATGTTCATGCAGGGCGGGCCGAGCCACATGGATCTGTTTGATCCCAAGCCCGAACTCACCCGTCTCGATGGCAAGGATTTCCCCGGCGAAGTCAAATACGACGATGCCGCCGGAGCCAGTCGCGAGTGCATGGGCAGTCCGTGGCAGTTCAAGAAACACGGCCAGTGCGGCATGGATGTCAGCGAACTGCTGCCGCACTTCTCACGCATCACCGATGACGTCACGCTCATCCGCTCGATGCACACTGGCGTAAACAATCACGGCCAGTCCATCTACGCCTTGCTCAACGGCCAGGTCACCGGCGGCAGACCCACGCTCGGCAGTTGGTTCACGTACGGCCTTGGCTCTGAAAATCAGGATCTTCCCGCCTACGTCGCCCTCACCGATCCTCGCGGCCTGCCCGTGCTCGGCGTGGACAACTGGAGCAACGGTTGGTTGCCCTCGCTGTATCAAGGCACTGTCATTCGGCCCAAAGAGCCGCGCATTCCGAATCTCGACGCCCCGCTGAGTCTCAAAGGCGATGCCCAGGCGCGCTACCTCAACTTCGTCCAACGCCTCAACCGCGAGCACCTTGAAGCACGTCCTGGCGAGGCCGATCTCGAAGCTCGCATTCAGAGTTTTGAACTTGCCGCCCGCATGCAGACCGCCGCCAAAGAGGCGCTGAACATTGATCAGGAAAGCGCCGCCACCAAGAAGCTCTACGGTCTCGACAATCCCGCTGCCGCCGAGTTCGGCACGCGCTGTTTGATTGCGCGTCGGCTCGTCGAGCGCGGCGTGCGCTGCGTCTCGCTGTTCACCGGCAATCAAACCTGGGATCACCACAACAACATCTCCACCTCGTTGCCCGCCGCTTGCTTGTATGTCGATCAAGGCGCAGCCGCGCTCGTCACCGATCTCAAGCAGCGCGGCCTGCTCGACACCACCATCGTTCACTGGGGTGGTGAAATGGGTCGTTTGCCGGTCATTCAAAACCGCGCTGGTGCCAAGGATCGCAAGTCCGTCGGCCGCGATCACAACACCTACGGCTTCAGCATGTGGGTGGCCGGCGGCGGCTTCAAAGCCGGCCACATGCACGGTGAGACTGACGAGTTCGGCCACCATGCCGTCAAAGACGTGGTCAACCACTACGACTACCACGCCACGCTGCTCCACCTCTTCGGCCTTGATGCCAAAAAGCTCAGCTACAAGCGCAACGGCACCGAACAGGTGCTCGTGGAGAATCCGCAGGCGCGTGTGGTGAGCGAGATTCTGGCGTGACGGTTAGTGTGGTGAGTGATGCAGGCGTTGAAGGGACGAAATCACCGTCCAAAGCTCCGGCCTTCAGGTGAGATGGCTCGCGGGGGTGAGCGGAGCCGAGGGCGTTACGGGATACCTCCCGTTGGAAGGGGTAGCGGCCCACGAAGTAGTCGCGAAGGGAAGACTTTTCCCACCAAAGCCGGAGGATTTAAATGGATAGGAAAACGCTAAACAGACGGCACTTGCGGGGAAAATCCGCTTTAATCACCGCACAAAGCGCGGGGAATGATTGCGCCTGCGGGGAATCTGCGGCATAATCACCGCAAAACGAGCGGAGAATATGGAATACATCCACGAACAGCCTGACTGGCCAAAACTGCACTGGAACGAAGCCAAACTTTCTCCCTTGCTGGCTGACGTACGGCATCGCCAAGGGCGGCTACTGGGCCGGATGGAAGGACTCGGCTTTCGCCTGCGCACAGAAGCGCAGCTTACCACGCTGACATCGGATGTGGTGAAATCGAGCGCGATTGAAGGCGAAAAGCTCAATGCTGAGGAAGTGCGATCCTCCATCGCCCGCCGCCTCGGACTGGAATACGCGGGCACGGCCATTCCCAGCCGTGACGTGGAGGGCATCGTCGAGATGATGCTCGACGCCACGCAAAACTATGCGCAACCGCTCACGAGTGAGCGACTGTTTGGCTGGCACGCGGCCTTGTTTCCCACGGGGCGGAGCGGCATGCACCGCATCACCGTGGGTGCCTGGCGTCCGGTTGAGGCTGGGGCCATGCAGGTTGTATCCGGTCCCATCGGACGGGAAAACGTTCACTTCGTTGCACCATCTGCCGGAAAGCTGGAAGGCGAAATGCAATCCTTCCTCGATTGGTTTGAAGCGCGGATCAGTATCGATCCCGTGCTCAAGTCTGGCGTGGCACATCTTTGGTTTGTCACCATTCATCCGTTTGAAGACGGCAATGGCCGCATCGGTCGAGCCATCGCCGATCTCGCGCTCGCACGAGCCGACGGAGCAGCGGAACGCTTTTACAGCATGTCCACGCAGATCGAAGCCGAGCGAAAGGAATACTATCTCCAGCTCGAACGCACTCAACGCGGCACGCTCGATGTCACGGGCTGGCTGGAATGGTTTCTCGGCTGCCTGGGTCGTGCGATTGAGCGCGCCGACGAGGCGCTCTCCGGTGTCATGCACAAAGCGCGGGCATGGGAGAAGATCAACGCGGAGCCGCTGAACGAAAGACAGCGCCAGGTGATCAACCGCCTGTTGGATGGATTCGAAGGCAAGCTCACGACCTCCAAATACGCCAAGCTCGCCAAGTGCTCGGAAGACACGTCACTACGGGACATCAAGATGCTCGTGGAGCGTGGCGTGCTGGCGAAAAATGGAGCCGGTGGCAGGAGTACAAGCTACAGCTTGTTTGAAGGGGAGATGGTGCGCGATACAGGGTTCGAACCTGTGACCCCTACCATGTCAAGGTAATGCTCTACCACTGAGCTAATCGCGCGATTCCGGGGCGCAGTGTATAAATGACCTGTGCCGGTTCGGCAAACGGTTTTTGCCCGCTGATTTAGCCGTTGTTCACCTGCTTTCGCACGGTGGTGCCTTGATTCATCAAATCATCGCGTTCCAAGCCGGTGAGGCGGGTGATGGCACGCAGCAGCCAGAGCAGTAGCGCCAGCGTCACGCCCATGAGGGGAATGCCGATGACCAAGAAACCGCTCCAGTTCAGGCGGCCAATGGCCTTGGCGTATTCCTGGCTGCCGGGTGCTTTGTCGCCGAGCAGATAGAGCGCTAGGATGAAATTCGCCACGGCGGAGAAGAGCATCGTGCCAGCCATGCCCCAGGAGGCGCGTTTGAGCAGCACGGCAAAGTCGTGATGTTTCTCCGGCGTGTCGAGCGCCTGATGCAGCACGGGTTGATTGATGACCTGCGGATTGAGCAGCATCTCGCTGACGAGAGGTTTGCCCCAGCGATGGCTGAGCGGGAAAGCGATGCCGAGGAAGATGGGGAACATGGCCTCCTTGGCTGCGAACCAAGTCGCATTGAGCTGGAGCAGCCCCAGACCGCCGGTGACGATGACGGCGATCAAGCCGAGCACGGAGAAGAAGTTCAATCCTCGCTTGTTGATGAAGCACCAGATGCCATATCCCAGTGGCAGCAACAGCGCGACAACCAGCGCCCAAGCCGGGCCGAGACGATCCGGTGCGCTGAGCTTCTCCAGCGCGATAGAGGGCAGAATGACGGTCAGAGCGAGATCAAGGAGTGGGTGGGGCTGTTTTTGGGTCACGCTATGACTTTGGAATGCCGAATGAAGAATGTCGAATCCGTTCTCCGTAGCAAGACTGCGAAGGATGAATGACGAATGGTACACCACTGCTTGACCTTTTGACCAATTCTTGACTCCTTGACCGCTCCTCTTGCTTCCGCTCCCGTCTGTTTTACTCCTTTACCATGGTCGCCACCGCCGCCCCCAGCCTCGTCGAAGAAATCCGCCGCTTGAAAAAGGAACGCAACGCCGTGATCCTGGCGCATAATTACCAAGATCGCGCCATTCAGGAGATCGCCGACTATGTGGGCGACTCACTCGGCCTGGCCTACAAGGCCAAGGAGACCGAAGCGGATGTGATCGTCTTCTGTGGCGTGCATTTCATGGCGGAGACGGCCAAGATCGTGAATCCGGGCAAGATCGTGGTGCTGCCGGATGCGAATGCCGGCTGCTCACTGGAGCAAAGCTGCCCCGGACCGCAGCTTGAGGCTTTCTTGAAGGCGAACGCGGCCAAAAACTACTACGTCATCGCCTACATCAACTGCAGCGGCCATGTGAAGGCGCTGAGCGACTGCATCTGCACCAGCGGCAATGCCGACAAGATCGTCGCCGCCGCGCCGAAGGATCGCCCAATCCTCTTCGTGCCGGATCAAAACCTCGGCTCGTGGGTCATGGAACGCACGGGTCGCAAAATGGATCTCTGGAAGGGCGCGTGCTATGTTCACGTCGAGTTCACTCGCGACAGCATTCAAAAGATCAAAGACGAATACCCGGACGCCAAGGTCGTCGCGCATCCCGAATGCACGTATGCGGTGCGCATGCTGGCCGATGAGGTGTGCAGCACGGAAAAAATGGTCGGTTATTGCCGCAACAGCCCGGCCAGCGCCTTCATCATCGTCACAGAAAGCGGCATGCTGCATCGCCTGGAACGCGAAGTGCCGGGCAAGACTTTCATTCCTGGTCCCACCGGCCACTGCGCCTGCGCCGACTGCCGCTACATGAAGCTCAACACGCTGCAAAAGCTCCACGACTGCCTGCGTGATCTCACTCCGCGTGTCGAGATGCCTGAAGACCTGCGTCAGCGTGCTGAGAAGCCGATCCTGCGGATGCTGGAGCTTAGCCGGTGATCGTCACCGCCACCACGCCGGCAGATCGCTCATCGTCTCCTTGAGGATGGTGCGAATCGCCAGCCGTTCGGCCGAAGCAAGGTGCGCATGCTGCGCATCGGGCTGATCGCGCAGGTAGAGGGCCATGTGGTAATAGACGCGTTCCTTCAGCTCCTTCGGGGCAGCTTTCCAGGTGTCGGTGTAGAGCATGAAGCTGCAGCGGTGCTTGAACATGCGGGTCTTCATGTCCAAGTCCTTCAAGGACAAGCCTGTCTTCGTCATCTTCCGGTCGCGCAGGAAATCCTTCATGTAGGCGGGATCACCCACAATGCCCTTGCTCGGAAACTTTGCTTCATCCGCGAACACAATGTAGCGCGCCAGTTCCTGGGCCCGTTCTTCAATCTCCGCCTTCGCAGCGGCTCCCATCATGCCTTTGTTCTCGTGCTTGAGCTGCCGCACGGTGTAGATCGCATAGACCAGCCGGTTTTCGAAGCCCATCTGATGCTCGTTGATCAGGTTTGGCAGGATGTCACTCGTCGGCAGCAGGTGCAGGCTCAGATCCGAGAACTGCCCTGGATTCACCGAGGTGATCTCGTTTTTCCCGCCTTGCGGGATGCCCATCACGTTCGCCTTGTGGTTGGAGATGTTGTGGTCGCCGGTCAGATGCCAGCCGCCAAAACGGTTCTCCAGCGGGATCTGATGGCCCTGCTCATCGCGGCGGAATGTCTCTAAGCTTGATCCCGCACGCGAGACGAGCAGTGATTCCGCGATCAAGCCCGGCAGCCGCCGTGTCGCATTGCCGGCGTGGCAGTTCATGCACTTCGTCGAGCGTGTCACGTTGGGCACCGGGCCGCCGGGGCGCAGGCGGTCATACACATAAAACATCGGTCCCATCTCAGGATCAGCGGCGATGATTTCCACCAGCCCGCCCGGCACCCAGCCGATGTAGGTGTCCTCATTGAAGTACAGGGAGCGCGGATTGCGCGGATTGATAATCTCGCTTTGCAGGGAACTGGCCGAGAAGACCATGATTTGCGAGCTGATCGGGATGTTCAGCGCCTCCAGCAGGCTGGTCAGGAAGGCTTTGTCGTTGCTGGTGTCGAGTTTTACCTCGCCTTTCAGCGCCTTCTCCTGGAGTTCGGCAAAGCGGTCCTTCGGCTTCCATTCCAGGTAGGAGTGCGGTGCCGAGCGGAAATCGATCACCCGTGGCTCCTTCGTCTCCGCAGCATGGGCGGCGGAGATCGTTAAAAACAACAGCATCGTCAGGAATCGGGAACGCATCGTGCTCTATACGCTTGCGAAGTTACCTAAATCGCACCAGACAACCATCAAACATTTCGTCTTTGGCAGATTCCGTCCTTTTTTCCTCCATGCCCAGCATTCAGCCGCGCCGCGCCGGCATTCTCATCCCCGTTTTCGCCCTTCGCACCTCCGAGGACCTCGGCATAGGCGACACTGGAGGCGTGCGGCAGCTCATTGACTGGGCAGCGGAGACCAGCCTCGGCTTTGTGCAGTTCCTGCCCATCAATGCCACGGGTGGCGACAGCAGCCCCTACAATGCCATCAGTTCCGTCGCGCTGGACTACCTCACGCTCGAACTCACTCCCGCCGTCATCCCGGAGCTGGACGACAAGTTCTACCACAGCATCACCGGCATTTTGCGCGCGGATCTGCTGCGGCAAGGTTCGGTGGAATACCCGAAGGTGCGCCGTTTGAAAAACACGCTGTTGCGCCGTGCCTTCAGCCAGATCGAGCTTCAGCCGGAGCGGCTGGCGAAATTTGAGGCATTCTGCGTGCAGGAAGCCGGCTGGCTCGATGATTTCTGTCTCTTCCGCGTCTTGATGGAAGAGCACGGTCATGAGGATTGGACGAACTGGCGGGAAGACCTCAACACCGCCGCCAAGGCCCGTGCCTGGCGCGACGATGCCCAGGCCGACGAGATCGATCACCGCATTCTCTTCCATGCCTATGTGCAATGGCTTTGCTTCAGCCAGTGGCGCGAGGTGCGTGCCTACGCGAACGGGAAGGGGATCAAGCTCATGGGAGACATCCCCTTCGGCATCTCCTGGTGCAGTGCGGATGTGTTCTTTCATCCCGAGCAGTTTGATCTCGAATGGTCTGGCGGCGCTCCGCCGGAAACCTATTTCAAGGACGACTACTTTGTGCAGCGCTGGGGGCAGAACTGGGGCATCCCGCTCTATCGCTGGGATGTCATGGAGCACGGCGGCTTCCAGTGGTGGCGGCAGCGCACCCAAAAGCTCACCGAGGTCTTCGACATCTTCCGCATCGACCACGTCCTCGGCTTCTACCGCATCTACAGCTTTCCCTGGCGGCCGCAGCGCAATGCCGAGTTCTGCCACCTCACCGATGAAGAAGCCAGGCTCCTCACCGGCGACCGCCTGCCTCATTTCATCGAAAACGACGACGACACGCCCGAGCACAAGGCTACCAACCTTGTCCAAGGGGACAAATACCTGCGCGTCATCCTCGCTGCTGCCGGGAAGGCCGAGGTGGTGGCCGAAGACCTCGGCACCGTGCCCGATTACGTCCGACCGCACCTACTTAGCCTCGACGTTCCCGGATTCAAGGTGTGCCAATGGGAGAACGACAGCCAGGGGCGTGTGGTCATGGGCGGTGATTACGATAACTGCGCCTTCACCACGTATGCCACGCACGACCACGAGCCGATGAAAACGCTCTGGGACCACCGCCGCCACGATTCGCACAGCAGCGATGAATCAGACTGGGCGCGCGCTGACAAAGAACTGCGTTCCCTCGCTGATTTTGCCGGCTTGCGCTTCACCTCCGGCACCGACTGGCCGGAATACGACAGCCACATCCGCCGTGCCCTGCTCGAAGCCCTGCTCACCAGCAACGCCCGCTTCGCCGCCTTCATGCTCACCGATCTCTTCGGCCTGGAAGACCGCTTCAACGTCCCCGGCATCGCCGCCGACAGCAACTGGAGCGCCCGCCTGCCCATGACTGTGGCTGAGATGCGTCAGGCCGCACCGTGGAAAGAAGAGAGTGACTGGCTCAAGAAAACCATCAAGCGTGCGGAGCGTGCGATCTGACCGGCTCACGATCTTGCTCAAGGCAGCCCCCACGCCGTGCGCAAGGCCGCATAGTCGGCTTTGGGCAACAGGACGTAGTGTGGAGCGGCGGAGGGATCCAGCCAGCGGAGCATGCGGGTGAGATCGGCCTCAGCCATCGTCGTGCAGCCTGCGCTGGGTGTGGTGGGACCGCGACGCACATGGAAAAAGATGGCGCTGCCGTAGCCGGGTGTGGCGGGCTGCTGATTATGGCGGATTTCCAGCATCCACTTGTAGGCGGCGTCCCCGAGGCGCATTTTTTGCTTCTCAAACCACGGCGGAATGCCCTGACGTGGGTCGATGCGGACGTGCTTGTTATAATACGGCGAGTTCGAGTCATCGACATACGCGTCCCACGGTCCGACCTGGATGTAGGGCCAGCGAGCACCGCCGGGAGCAGTGGTGGCGTAGCCAAACAGGGAACCGAGCTGGAACATGCCTGCCGGAGCCTTCCAGTCTTTTTCGACCTTGGCGGGAACGCCGTTTTGTGGCGGGTTGAACACTCCCCGGCCCCAGGCGAGGCCCTTCCTGCCCAGTAAAACAGGAACGGGCTTGGCGAATGCCGCCTGCCACGGCTCACGGCTGGAAGCACGCTGCCAGCACTGCAAGGTGGCTGTGTTGGAATCCCAAGTGGCCGCCTGGGCAACAATGACCTGGCGGACAGCACGACCGAGCTGTGCGTGAGATTCCGAGGGGAACAGGGCGAAAATGACGAGTCCAGCCAGAGGGAGCATGAGCGCTTTTTTTTGATGACAAAGTTTTTGGTATTGCATGGGGAAGCTGTTTCCGAATATATTCATTAAATCAACCCTGCCGGGTTAATTGGATTCAGGTTTTGGGGGTTTTTTTCCTGAGTTCCGAGTTCCGGCAGGGTTGTTTTTTACCCGCGATTCGTTCCCTTTGCACTCGCTCATTGATTCGTGGCCAAGGCGTTCTAAGGATGGCCATCATGAATTTTCGATGCCTGTCTGTCATTCTCGGAGCTGTGACCGTCTTCAGTCTGTCCGCCTGCTCCAGCTCCTCCGTCGTCAGCCTCGACTATGTGCCGCAGCCCGGCCAGTCGTTGCGTGGGACGCCCGATTTTTCCCTCGGTCAGTTCAAGGACAAGCGTGGTGTGCAGGCCCAGACGCTTGGCCATGTCCGCATGCCCATCGGTCCGAAGATCGAGACGCTGCAAACCCGCCTGCCCATCAGCGACATCGTGCGCAACTCCTTTGGCTACGGCCTGGAAGCCCGCGGCATGCTGGCTCCCGACTCAAAGGGCCGCTTCATCCTCTCGGGTGAGATTCATGACCTGCGCTCGCAGCTTCTGGTGCATCCCTACGGCTACGCCCGTATCCGGGTGAACATCCTCGAAGCCGGTTCAAACCGGGTGATCTTCACGAAAATCTATGAGGGGGAGCGCCAAAGCAACGCCTACCGCCCCGGCAGTGGCTCCCCGGTGCCCGTGCTGCGTGATCTGACCTCCCGGGCGCTTCAAGACGCCGTGGATCGCGCCTTGGATGACTCCAACATGCGCCAGAGCATCGGCACAGGTTCGGATGCACGTCCGCGCTACACACCGGGCATGCTGTAAAACAAAGGGCTACTTGAGCGCCTCGCCCAGCACTCGTCCGTCCGCATTCGGGAAGGGGACGCCGAGCAGCTTGGCCATCGTCGGTGTGACGTCGATATTCTTGATGTCTTCGATCACCGCGCCTTGTTTCACACCGGCTCCGCTGATGACAAAGGCACCGTAGAGATTCGCATCGCCGTGAAAATGGCCGTGTGCGCCCTTCGGCGGGTCGTTGGGGATGATTTCGGCCGAGTCGGCCAGGGAATCGGTGAAGGTGTAGCCATCGCCTGCGAGCAGCACGAGATCAGGCTCGCGGCCATCTTTGTCGGCGGTGAGGTGGTGGAGCTTGCGGTCGAAGTCCTTGGCTTCCACGATACCGCTCACGCCTTCCATCTTCGCGAGCTTGGGAGTGATCTGCTTGAGAATGCTGTCGCGATTGGCTTCATCGAGCACATAAACAAAGGAGGCACCGCCTTCGGCCATGGCGAAGACCTGGGAGTCGGGCGCGAGGCTCTTGCCGAGCACGGATTTCACGAGACCATCCTTCCGCAACAGCGCGTTGGGGTTGATGGACTTTGTGTAAGTGACGAAACCGTGGTCAGTGGTGATGACAAAAGTCGTTTTGTCACGAATACCCGCTTCTTCCGTGGCGCGAATCAGGTCCGCCACGCGATTGTCCGAGTCATTCGCCGCCCAGTAGGCCTCCGGCACCTGTCGGCCGTGCGCGTGCTCAAAGGAATCGAGGCTGACGAGGTGGATCGCCAGGAAGTTCGGCTTGTGTTTCTTGATGATGTGCTGCGCGAGTTGCGAGTACATGTAATCACGCTGCGCCTTGCCCCCGTTGCCCAGTTTGCACCATTCCATCTGCTTTTCGATGGGGATGCCTGCCGCGCGAGCTTCTTCAAGCAGCGAAGGCGTGCTGTATTTCTCGAACAGCTCCTGCTCGAACACATCCGGCACGGTCCAGTCGAGCGTCTTAGCTCCGCGTGACGCGGGCCAGATGACGCCCGCCGTGGTCAAGCCGGCGGCTTTGGCTGCGTCGTAAATCGTCGGCGTTTTGACAATCTCGTCCTTGTTGAAGATCGGGTCGGGGATGAGCGGCACCTTCTTCCGTGTCGCACGGTCAAAATAGGCGTTCGCCAGCACCCCATGCTTGCCAGGATGCACGCCGGTGACGAGCGTGGTGTGGTTTGTCCACGTCACGGTCGGAAACGAGCACTCCATGCGCTTCGCCCGCACGCCGTTCGCCGCGAGCGCCTTCACCGTCGGCATGTGACACTTGGGATCATCAAAGTAATGATGCGCCCAGCCGTCGATGCTGACGAGGATGACGTGCTCGGCGGGGGCCGCGAAAGCAGCCGATGCTGCGAGAAGTGAGAGAAGGAAGGAGCGGAACATGGTGACAACGGAGTGAATCACTTACCAACGCGATACAGCTTGTCCTGCGTGCGGATGAAAAGGCTGCTGTCGCTGACGGAGATGCTGGCGCGGACGCTGGCGGCGTTGCCGTTCGGCTTGGAGCCGTCGCCCATCTCATTCATGCCGAGAAGCTCAAACTTGTCGGTGTTTGCCTTGGCGACATAGACTTCGCCCCAGAAGTTGATGCAATACACTTTGTCGTCGGCCACGGTGGGGCTGCTCTCAAACTTGGTCTTGCCACCGAGTTCGCCCGTCCACAGCACCTTGCCGGTTTTCGGCTCCAGGCAGCTCAGCAGCTTCTTGCCGCCGTCGAGGACGTAAAATTTGCCTTTGTAGAAGGCGGGTGTGGGCACGTCGCTCGTCACGCCTTTCGGTTCCGTCTGCCAGGCGGGCTGCGTTTCGCCTTTGGCATCGAGAGGAATGGCAAAAATGGGCGAATTCTTCGGTGCGCAGACAATCGCCATGCCATCGCCGACGACGGGTGAGGGGACGAGACGGAAGAAGCTGTTGTAGCCTTCGCCCGGCGGGTTCCAGGTGGCGACACGGGAGAATTCCTTGCCCGTGGCGGCATCGTGGATGGTGAGCGTGTCACCGCCGGAGATGAGCATGAGGCGCTGATCCTTGTAAGTGGTGAACACCGGGCTGCTGAAAGCCTCCAAAGACTCGATCTTCGCGGTGCTGGGACGGATTTGCTTCCAGAGGTCCTTCCCGTTGGCCGGGTCGATGGCGAGGATGTAGCTGCTCAGATCCTTGCCCGCCGTGCCTTTTTCGAATTTGTCCTGGAACTTGAAGGTCTCGTTGCGCTGCAGCACTTGGACGTAGAGCTTGCCGCTGTCGATGGTCGGGCTGCTGCCATAGGTCCACTGCGTGGCGAAGGCACCATGTGTTTCCTTGAAATCACGCTTCCAGACGATCTTGCCGCTGAAATCACACGCTGCGGCGATGGCGTTCGCAAAAAGGAAGTAAACGCGGTCGCCATCGGTGGCAGCCGATGGGCTGGCGAGATTGCTCTTGTCGTCCCACTGCACCTCGTCGCCCTCGGAGATGGTGACACGCCATTTTTCTTTCCCCGTTTGTTTGTCGTAGCAAAGGGCCACGAGCTTTTTCTCGGCGGCGATGGGCGCGGTGATGAAGACGTTGTCTCCCCAGATGACAGGAACGGACGCGGCGATGCCGGGCACGGCCACGGCCCACTTCACACCCTCGGTGGGGCTGAATTTCACCGGCAGGCCGGTTTCGCTGCTGGAACCATCTTGATTGGGGCCGCGCCAGTTCGGCCAGTTTTCGGCGAGAGCAGCAGATTGAAACGAAAGTGAGGTGAGAAGGAGGGCGGCGGTGAGTTTCATGACGGAAAACGAGAGAAGCGAATACGCGCTGGCATGTCGAGATGTTTTCGCGAATTGATCGTCTCCTTTGAATCTCCCGCATTGGCAATCCACCGCGCTCGCGCTTCTCGGCTTCATCGCCGGGCTGGCGCTGCATCTGCGCTGGCATCCGCTGCGGCGGCATTTGTCGGACGCGTGGGATTTCGTCCGCCTGCGGCCCGCTTTGATCGTGTGGGCGGCGGGAGCCGCGCTGCTGGCCTCCATTTTGGGTGATGAGCGGTCAGCGGCCTATTCGCTGGTCCAGCTAGGAGACTGGCGCGAGCTGATCCTGCCGCTCACCCGCGATGCGGCGGCGCATCTGGCTCAATTGCCGCATGTTTTTCTCCAACCCTGGCCCCTCGCATGCCTGATGCCTGTCGTGCTTGCCATTTTGACCATTCGCATCTGGCGTTGGCCGTATCGCTATGGCGAGCGGCGGCCTGTGCCGGAGCAAAAGATAGCGCTGCTGGTCGTCACCGTTGTCGGTTTCGGCTGGCTGGTCCTCGAAGGCATGAGCCTGAGACGCATGCTGCCCGAGGGCGCGGAATCGGTGAAGCTCGGCCTGCGCTACGTTTTCACCGCGCTCGCGGCGGCGGGCATGCAGGTGTGGCTGGTGCGTTTCGTCATGGCCTGGGAGAAACCGCAGGACACCGAGGCTGATAACGATGCCAGCGCTGCGCTGGAGCACTCCTTCGCGCGCTGGCAGGGCGTCGCATGCCTTGCAGGTTTCAATCTGCTGTGGATGAGCTGGCGTCAGTGGCAGATGAGCACGCCGCAAAGCATTGGCGGCTGGTTTTGGATTGAGCTGTTGCTCGTGTTTGCGGCCCTACCGCTCGCCGTGGCGGCGGTGCCTGGGCATTTTCTGCATCAAGGAGCCGCCGCGCTGCGCATCTTGATCGGTTCGGCGGTTTCGCTGCTGCTGTTTGGCATTACCGCGCTGGCGATCTTCATTCTCGCCCACTATGCCGCCACAATGGGACAAGCCTTGAGCGTTGATTCGCCAATCTGGCGCATCCTGGTGTTGCCGCTGAGCGCTTTGGTGCTTGCCATGCTCGATTGCTGGCTATTGCTGACCGCTCTCCTCATCATGTTGCGCCACGGCTTCCCACGTTCCCCCTCCGCATGACCAGCGGCACGCTTTCTCCTGAACAGATCACGCGGCGGGCGAAGTCGAACCTCGCTTTTGCGCTCGCCTGCCTGCCGAAGGAACGCCGCCGCGACATGATCGCGTTCTACGCCTTCTGCCGCGTTGTCGATGACATCGCCGATGCCCCGGACGTCGGCGAGGAGGAAAAAGAACGCGAACTGACCCGCTGGAAGCAGTGTGTGGAGGAAGGCAAGCCGCCGGGGCATCCGGTGCTCGATGAAGTGGTGCTGCTGCCTGCCAAATACGGCTTCCCGCGTGCCTGGCTCGGCGAGATCATCGACGGCGTCGCCAGCGACATCACCAAGACGCGCTACGAGACCTTCGAGGAGCTGCTCGGCTACTGCTACAAGGTCGCCAGCGTCGTCGGCCTCGTCAGCATCGAGATTTTCGGCCACACGAACCCCGCCACCCGCGAATACGCCATCAACCTCGGCTACGCGCTGCAATTCACCAACATCATCCGCGATGTCGGCCAGGACGCTCGCGACACCGGCCGCATCTACCTGCCGCAGAGCGAACTGCGCCAGTTCGGCGTGCTGGAGAGCGAAATCCTCGACGCACGGCCCAGTCCGCGTTTCATCAAGATGATGGAGTTTCAGTATCGCCGTGCGCGTGACTACTACCAGGCCGCGCAGAAGGCGCTGCCGCCCGAAGATCGTAAAAACATGGTCGCCTCCGAGATCATGGCTGCCATCTACTCGCGCATCCTCGAGAAGCTCAAGCGCGAGAAGTTCCCGGTCTTCACCAAGCGCTGCCGCCTGAACAACATCCACAAGGTGTGGATTCTCGGCAGCCACCTGATCAAGGCGCGGTTTGGACGCTGATGCGTCGATACTTTTCTGATAGAAACCCCGCTTTTTGTGCGGCTTCTGCGTCCCCATTTTCTCCCATGCTGCGCAAATTCCTCGTTCTCTCCGCCCTCAGCTCTTCGCTCTTTGCCGCCGAGCCCCTCAAAGCCCTTCTCATCGCCGGCGGCTGCTGCCACGACTACGCGAAGCAGCACGAAGTCATCGCCAACGGCATCCAAAGCCGTGCGAATGTGCAGGTGGATGTCATCTGGACCGACGACAAAGGCACCAACCCGCCGCTGCCGGTCTATGACAAGGCAGATTGGGCGAAGGGCTACGACATCATCATCCACGACGAGTGCGCGGCGAGCATGAACAACAAGGAGACGCTCACTCGCATCCTCGACGCTCACAAAACCATCCCCAGCATCCAGCTTCACTGCGCCATGCACAGCTTCCGCACGGGCGAGGATCGCTGGTTCAAGCGCCTCGGCCTGCAATCGAACTCCCACGGCCCGCAGGAGCCTATCGCGATCACGTTTGTCGATAAGGAGCACCCAATCACCAAGACGCTCGCGGATTGGACCACGATCAAAGAGGAGCTTTACAACAACGTGAACCTCTTCGACGCGCATCCGCTGGCCATGGGCAAGCAGACCGTCAAAAACAAGGACGGCACGACGAAGGACGTGGAATACATCGTAGCCTGGACGAACGAAAAAGTCGGTGCCCGCAGCTTCAGCACCACCATCGGGCATAATACGGAAACTGTCGCCGATGCACGTTATCTCGATCTCATCACACGCGGCCTGCTTTGGGCCTGTGACAAGCTCACGCCGGATTTCCTCACGCCGTTCAAGGGGCAGAACAAAGTGACGTTTGTGCCCGCGAAGCCTGTCGAGGCTCCGAAGCCGCCGCCGGTGCCGAAAGACGCCACGGGAATCAAGGCGACCGCGAGCAGCGAGGAGAAGGGCAAGAACAACTTCGCCTGGTGTGCCGTGGACAATGACGAAGGCACCCGCTGGTGCGCGAATGGCGGCGAATATCCGCAGTGGTTGCAGCTTGAGCTGGAGAAGCCGCAGGCGCTCACCGGCATCGAGACCACCTGGGAAAACAACGGCGTGTATCAATTCAAAGTCGAAGGCAGCACCGATGGCAAGACGTGGACCACGCTCGCAGACGGCAGCGCGAACGAAAAGAACGCGCCTTACTCGAATGACTTCGCCAAAGCCGACGGCATCCGCTTTGTGAAGATTCATGCCCTCAGCAAAAAGGGCGGTGGCTGGGCCAGCATCCGCGAGGTGCGGCTCAAAGGGCCGGGCATCAAGGCCATCACGCCGAAGCTGAGCGCTGACCAAAAGAAGGAATACAACCAGGCCACCGATCCCCACAAAGACGGCGGCAACGTCGCGCCGAAGATCGTCAAACTCACGCCCGAGGAGGAAGCGGCCATTTTGAAGGACGTGAAGGTCGCTGATGGCTTCGAGGTCACGCTTTTCGCGAACAGCGCCGCCGCGAACTACCCCGTCTTCCTCGCCGCGGAGCCGGATGGCACGCTTTACGTCAGCAGCGATGGCAACGGCTCCGTGGAGCGCAAACCCAACCGTGGCCGCATCATCCGCCTACGCGATTCCGATGGCGATGGTCGTGCCGATGAAACGAAGGTCTTCTGCGAGGTGGACAGTCCGCGCGGCCTCGTTTGGGACCATGATCGCCTCTACCTCGTGCATCCGCCGCATCTCAGCGAGTTCATCGATGCCGATCACGACGGCGTCGCCGAAAAGCAAAACATCCTCGTCAATGGCATCGCCTACGGCTTCAAAGATCGCCCGGCGGATCACACCACGAACGGACTCAGCCTCGGCATCGACGGCTGGCTTTACATCGCGGGTGGCGACTTCGGTTTCCTGAAGGCCACCGGCACCGATGGTAAAACGCTCCAGCATCGCGGCGGCGGCGTCATCCGCGTGCGGCCCGACGGCACCGGTCTCGAAATCTACTCCACCGGCACGCGCAACATCCTCGAAGTCGCCATCAGCCCGCTGATGGACATGTTCGCCCGCGACAACACGAACGACGGCGGCGGCTGGAACGTGCGCTTCCACCACTTCACCGGCCTCGACGACCACGGTTACCCGCGCCTCTACAAAAACTTCAACGATGAGTGCATCCAGCCCCTCGCCGACTACGGCGGCGGCAGCGGCACCGGCGCGGTCTATATCGACGAACCCGGCTTCGGCGCTTGGAACAACGCCCCCTTCACCTGCGATTGGGGCAGCGGTGCCCTCTGGCATCATCAGGTGAAGCCCAAAGGCGCGACGTTTGAAGAAACCCGCAAGCCCGAGCCCTTCATCAAAATGACCCGCCCCACCGACGCCGATGTCGATGGCCTGAGCCGCGTCTATTGCGCCAGTTGGAAAGGCGCCACCTTCGGCTGGGCCGGCCCGGATGTCGGTTACATCGTGCAGGTGAAGCCAAAGGGCTTCAAAGCCGAGCCGCTGCCGGATTTCCCGAAGGCGAAGGATGAGGAGTTGGTGAAGGTGCTGGAGTCCGCGAGCAATCGCCGGAGGATGGAGGCGCAGAGGGAAATCATGAGGCGGCCAAAATCTTCCGAAAAGGCAGAGTCGGTCTCATCGGTTATTCTCGATGCCAATCGAGCATTGGCGTCTCGGGTCGCAGCGCTTTGGAGTATTGATGCCAAATCAAACGCACGCGATGGAAAGGTGTTCGCTGCCACCAGTGAATATTCCTTCGGAAAATTTGATCCCGATCTTTTGCCTTTCCTCATTCGTCGCCTGAGCGAAAAAGATGCAGCGGCAAACTCATCAGCCAATAGCGTTGGAATGTCTCCTCAACTTGGCGGAGCTAAGGCAGTAGCCGATGCGATTAAGAGCAAGGATGTGCGGGCGCAAATCGCGGCTTTAGTTTCTGGAGCAAGGCTCTTTGAGCATCATCGTAACGAGCTTCGAACAAAGCGCAAAACGCCTCTGAGCGATCACTTAATTTCGTGGCTCTACGAGGCTGGGACATTGCAAGGGTTGTCCGGCGACGCAGTCGTGGTTCATACAGCACGGAGAGCATTAGCCAACGCCATCGAAGGCACGGCTGACCTTACGAAGCTCGTCAACCAGATCGGCAATGACGGGACAACCGGAGTGATTCTGTCTCCAACGGAAATCGACTTGATTGGTGCTCCATCGCTCAACTCAGACCATCCAGCACGTGGATGTGAGGTGTTAGCTTTATTACACTACCCGGCTGTGGTGGACAGACTGTTGCAGGAACTCTCTCGAACAAGAAATGTCAGCACTTATTCCCCTGAGAATCCCAAGCTGGCAGAGGTTCATCGCAAAGTAATCCTCGCGGCGCTGTGCCGACTGCATTTCAAGGATGGCGAGTGGAAGGGCGATTCGTGGGGCACGCGGCCGGACACGCGGGGGCCGTATTACCAGCCAGAGGCCTGGAGCGAGACGCCGAAGATCGCCGTGGCACTGAAGGACGCGCTGGCGAAGGCCACGCCGGAGGAAGCCGCCTTTTTGGTGAAGGAACTGAACCGCAACCGCATCCAGTTCAACGAGGCACAGCAGCGCATCCTCGACCTGGCGAAGCAGGACCCGAAGGTGCTACCGGAGTTGGCGGCGCAGCTAGCTGGAGCGGAGGAGATTCCGGCGGAGGCGGTGCCGCTGCTGGTCCAGCTGGTCCGTAATGGGGGCATTCCTGCCCCCTCTGATGCAGGGGCCAAGAATGGCCCCACTACTCTCTCCCAAGCGATCACCGCCCTCTCCAAAACCGACAGCGCCGACGGCGTCTCCGCCACCTTGGCCGCCCTGGAGCCGCTCAAGAAGCTCCCCGACTCCGGCAAGGACTACGATGCCGCTTTGGCAGCCTTCTTGAACGCGCCGAAGCTCGAAAACCACCATCAGCTCATTGAGCAGATCGCCGAGAAGGCCGAGTGGCCGGTGTCGATGTATGCCAATGCCGCCTTGCTGAACCTCGCGAACCGCAAGACGGGCAGCCCGGAGTCCATCCAGCTCACGCAGAAGGCGCTCGACAAAGGCTGGGCCGATCCGAAGCACCGCAAGCTCATCATCGACGCCATCAGCGCCTCCAAGCACATGCCCAGCGCCGCCAAAGTGCTCGCCGCGCTCGATGATCCCGATGCCGAGGTCAAAGGCGCCGCCGAACGTGCTGCAAAGGCCATGCGCATCACCAAGATCGAAGACAAAACGCCCAAGCTCATGACCTTGAAGCCCGAGGAAGCCCTCGCCGCCGTCTTGAAGGAAAAAGGTGACATCTCCCTCGGCGAGCAAATCTTCACCAAAGCCACCTGCGTGGCCTGCCACACCGTGAAGGAGACCGAAGCCCAAAAAGGCCCCTACCTCGGCAACATCGCCCAAACCTACAAGCGCCCCGATCTGGCCCAAAACATCCTCGATCCGAACAAAACCATCGCCCAGGGCTTCGCCAGCGAGATGATCACCATGAAGGACGGCACCGCGCAGATGGGCTTCATCACCCTGGAAGGAGCCAGCGAGGTCAAACTGCGGAACATCGCCGCGCAGGAGTTCACGTTTAAGACCAGCGAGATCAAAGACCGGCAGAAGCTGCCCATGAGCATGATGCCGCCCGGCTTGATGATGAACTTCACGGTGCTGGAGTTCGCCAGCCTGCTCGATTACTTGGAGTCGCTGGTGAAAAAGTAGAGTTTTTAAACACGAGATAACAGAGGCAACGGAGGGTTTTCTGATCTCTGTTTCCTTCGTTTTCTCCTGTTGGGCTCTACTTGGCTGGGATCATGCGATGAGCGCCTTCATCACCCGCCCATGCACGTCGGTGAGGCGGTAGTCGCGGCCTTCGGCGCGGAAGGTGAGGTGCTCGTGGTCGATGCCGAGGAGATGCAGCAGCGTGGCGTTCAAATCATGCACATGCACGGGATCGCGGGCGATGTTGAAGCAGAAGTTGTCGGTTTCGCCGAACTGGAGGCCGGGTTTCACGCCGCCACCGGCCAGCCACATCGTAAAGCAGCGGCCATGATGATCGCGGCCGTGATTGGCGGCTTCCAATTTGCCCTGGGAATAGGTGGTGCGGCCAAATTCGCCGCCCCAGACGATGAGCGTGTCATCCAGCAGGCCGCGTTGCTTGAGATCGCTGATCAAGGCGGCGCAGGGCTGGTCGATGTCGCCGCATTGCAGGCGCAGGTCGCTGGGCAGGTTGTAGTGCTGGTCCCAGCCGCGATGGTAAAGCTGGATGAAACGTACGCCGCTTTCCGCCATGCGACGTGCGAGCAGGCAGTTCGCCGCGAAGGTGCCGGGCACGCGTGATTGCGGGCCGTAGGCATCGAGGGTGGCGGCGCTTTCATCGCGCAGGCTGATCAAATCGGGCACGCTGGTCTGCATGCGGTAGGCCATCTCATACTGCGCGATGCGGGTTTCGATCTCGGGATCGAGCTGCTGCGTGAATTGACGGCGGTTGAGCGCCTGGATGGCATCGAGTTGTTCACGACGCGACTGTGAGTCGATGCCAGGCGGATTGGAGAGATATAAAACGGGATCGCCGCTGCTACGGAAGCTGACGCCTTGATGATTCGATGGCAGAAAGCCGGAACCCCACAGTCGTGCATAAAGCGGATCAGCGGGACGTGCCGCGCTGCCGCGTGAGATGAGCACCACGAAGGCTGGCAGGCTCGCGTTTTCGCTGCCAAGACCATAACTGGCCCAGGCACCGAAGCTCGGGCGGCCTGGCTGCTGATGGCCGGTTTGCAGCAAGGTCACGCCGGGATCGTGATTGATCGCCTCGGTGTTCATGGAGCGGATGAGGCACAGTTCGTCAGCCACGCGGCCCATGTTCGGCAGCAGTTCGCTCATCCACGCGCCGGATTGACCATGCTGTTTGAAATCAAATAGCGAAGCGGTGACGGGTTTGGATTTTTGCCCGCTCGTCATGCCGGTGAGGCGCTGATCGCCGAGCACGGAGGCGGGGAACTCCTGGCCGTGAAGCTTTTTCAAACCGGGCTTGTGGTCAAACAGATCGAGCTGCGACGGCCCGCCGTGCATGAAGAGGTAAATCACACGCTTCGCCTTCGGTGCGAAGTGCGGCGCGGCGAAACTACGGCCCTCTCCCAGCAGCGTAGCCAGCGCCGCGCCGCCAATGCCTGCGGAGGCTCTGCCAAACAGTTGCCGGCGTGTCAGTTCGAGGTTCATCGGCGGGTGATGGTTTCGTCGAGGTTGAACAGCGCGTGCAGCGTCACCGTCCAGGCGGCCAGCTCGACGGGATCGAGGTCGCGGCCATGCTTGGAAGCGCCGATGGCGATGAGTTTGCTTGCTTCCTCACGATGAGCGGCAAAGCGCGTGCGTTGTGAGCGCAGCATTGTTGTGAGTGTTTGAATCTCATCCGCCGCAGGCATGCGGGAGGTCACACGGCGGAAAGCAATGGTCAGTCGTGACTCGTCCACGCCTTGGTTGCTCAGTGTCCACGCCGCCAAAGCGCGTGCAGCTTCAACATAGGTCTCGTCATTGAGCAGCACGAGCGCTTGCAGCGGTGTGTTGGTGCGGGCGCGGCGCACGGTGCATTTTTCACGCGTCGGGCTGTCAAAGGTGAGCAGGGCCGGGGGCGGTGACTGGCGTTTCCAAAAAGAATAGAGGCTGCGCCGCCACAGGCCGTCAGTGGTATCGGGCACATAAGTTTCCTCGCCGTTGTAAGACACCGCCTCCCACAGGCCGGGCGGTTGATAGGGCCGCACGCTTGGCCCCCCGATGTGCGGCACGAGCAGACCCGAGACTGCGAGCGCTTGATCGCGCACCATTTCGGCGCTGAGGCGGAAGGAGGGGCCGCGTGCGAGCAACAGGTTGGAGGGATCACGCACGGAGAACTGTGAACTCCGCTGATACGTTGCGCTCATCACGATGAGCTTGAGCAGCGCCTTCACATCCCAGCCGCTCTGCATGAAGCGCAGGGCCAGCCAATCGAGCAGTTCGGGATGTGTCGGTGCTTCACCTTGCGAGCCGAAGTCATTCACGGTGCGCACGAGTCCTTCGCCAAAACATTGCTGCCAGAGCCGATTCACCGCCACGCGTGCTGTGAGCGGATTGTCGGGCGAGACCAACCACTTGGCGAAGCCGAGACGATTCTTCGGCGCGTTTGCAGGCCACGCTGACAAGGCCACTGGCACACCCGGCTGTACTGGATCGGTCGGATGATCGTACTGGCCGCGAGTCAGCACATGAGCTGTGCGCGGCTTGTCCATCTCCTGCATCACCAGCGTGGTGGGAATGCTTTCGCGCAGAGCGGCTTCGGCTTGTTTCGCTTTCTGCACGCGCAGATGTGACCCCTTCGTCGTGGCATCAGCTTGATGATCGACAAAGTAATCTTGAAGCAATGTCGCGTCAGCACTGCTGCGTTTCGCGGTGGGTTGGGCGATGATGCCACGCAGCCGCTCGCTCCAGAACCACGATTCGGCCTCCTCAGCAGTCGTGGTGCGTTGCAAGACACGCAACTCATCAAGCTGGCCGTAGAAACCGAGTCCAGAATCGCGTCGGCCGATGCGCAGCGGTTCCGTGTTGGCGAAGGAGTCATCCAGCGTGTCGTTCAAGAGGTTCAACGCGGCCAGCTTGCCATTCAGGAACACTTTCAAGCCCGCGGCTTTGCGTGAGCCATCATAGCTGAGCACCAGATGATGCCATTTTTTCGCTGAGACGGGTTCCACGGTGACGGCTTCGATGGCTTTCGATCCCCAGCGGTTCACTAGGTTGATCTGGAAGCGGCCTTTCTGCCAGATCACCTCGAAACCGCGACGATTGCCCTGCGGTTCGATCTTGGACAGCACGCAGCTCAGCGAAGTGTCCGCCATCAGCCACACACCGATGGTCCAGGCGGCATCGGCATCGAACTGACCGTCCCATTCGGCATGTTGAGTGGCATCGAACTTGGCCGACTGGCCGAGGATGCCGCTGGGATACTCGAAGCTCGTTCCGACCTGCCTGGCATCGATGCGCTCGTTGAAATCCTGATGCGTCACGAGCTTCGCGCTCGGTGACGCCGTCAGTATGAGGCTTTTTTCCCATTGTGCGATCTGCTGGCGCAAAGCCTCTGCCATGGGGGCGAAATCATGCTCGGCTTGTTTTCTGGCCTCGGTGAGTTGTTGCAGCTTTGTCTCCTGTTCTGTCGAAGGCACGCTCAGCAACGGCGGTGGATTGTCGGCTTTGATGAGGCCCTGCTCCGGCAGGTTGTTGAAGAAGGCGAAGAGCTGGTAGAACTCACGCTGGGTGATGGGATCGTATTTGTGATCGTGGCAGCGTGCGCAGCCGATGGTGAGGCCGAGCCAGGTGGTGCCGGTGGTTTCGAGACGGTCAGCGACGTATTCGACGCGGTATTCCTCGTCGATGATGCCGCTCTCGTTGTTGGCCATGTGGTTGCGATTGAAACCGGTGGCGATGCGCTGCGCGGTGGTGGCGTTCGGCAGCAGATCACCGGCAAGCTGCTCGATGGTGAACTTGTCGAAGGGCAGGTTGCGGTTGTAGGCGTCGATCACCCAGTCGCGCCACGGCCACAGGCTGCGTGTCTTGTCGCCGAAATAGCCGTTGGTGTCGGCGTAGCGTGCCGCGTCGAGCCATTCGACGGCCATGCGCTCACCGAAATGCTTTGAGGCTAGAAACCGGTCCACCGCGTGCTCGTAGGCTTGCGGATCTTGGTCGGAGATGAAGGCGTCCAGTTCCGCCAAAGTCGGTGGCAGGCCCGTGAGATCGAGGCTGACGCGGCGCAGCAGCGTTTCGCGAGAGGCTGCGGGTGCTGGTTTGAGACCTGCTTGTTTCAAACGAGCGAGGATGAAGTCGTCGATTGAGTTCTGCGGTGGGGAAGACGGTTTGGGAGGAATCAAGGACCAGTGGGCTTCGTATTCCGCGCCTTCGGCGATCCAGCGCCGCAGGATGTTCTTTTCCGCGGAGGTCAGCGATTGTTTTGACTCCGGCGGAGGCATGAGATCATCGGCCTCGGTGGTGTTGATGCGATGAATCAATTCGCTCTGCTGCGGCTTTCCGGGGGCCACAGCCTGTTTGCCATCGTGATTCGCGATGGCTCCTTCACGTTGATCGAGCCGCAGGTCCGCCTTGCGGCTCTTTTCATCGAAGCCGTGGCAGCGAAAACACTTGTTCGAGAGGATGGAACGAACGTCGCGATTGAACTGAACCTTTGCCTCCACCGCCTGTGTCACGCTCATGCCGAAGAGCATGAGGACGAAAACGCAGATGGAATCAGAGCGGCGCATGAGGGGGCATGCAGGGAGACGCGAATCAGAAGAGGAGTCTTGCCGCTGGCGAACGTCTCAGGTTGTGGAAAAGATGAAGCGGCAACAGACCACGCAGGGAGGAGGGTTCCAGCAATGGGTGGCATGTGCTTGGCCTTTTCATCACCTTGGAACAGGTTCAGCACGCCCGGCTCAGGGGCAGGTCATCACGCCAGCCGGAACAACTTCTTGGAATTCTCGAAGAGGATTTTGCGCTCAACGGCCTTGCTGGGGGCGAGTTTGCGGATGGCGGCGAGGGTGGCGGCGCCCTGGCAGCCGGGGCCGCGGCCCAAGTGGTCGGCGCAATCGCTGCCGTAGAGGACTTTGTCCTGATGGCGCTGAAAGAAGGCGGTGGTGTGCTCCTCATCGCGGGTGAGGGCCAGCAGGCCGCTGCCAGCGGACATGTCGGCGAACATGTTCGGGTAATCGGCGAGGTAGCGATCCGTCAGGCCGCCGGGAGTGATCTTGCCCTTCGGGTAGTTCACCTTCTGATCATGATTCTTGTCGATATTTCCCCAAAACGCCTGGGCATGGCCGATGAAGTTCGTGTTGGGGAACTTCGCCAGCATTGTGTGAAAGCGCTCGTAGCCGAGGTTGTAGGTCTGATGCTGGAAGTGCAAGAGGATGGGCACCTTGTAGGCGGCGGCGAGTTCGTAGAGCTTCTGGCTCTCGGCTGAATCACACTCCACCTTGAACTTTTGCTCGGCGATCATGCAGGCACCTTGCTTGAGCCACATCTCGATCTCAGCCGGGGCGGAATTGAGATCTGTCACCTCGTTGCAGGCCCAAAGATAAGCATCGGGACGCGCCTGGGCGAAGTCGCGTGCCCACGCGGTTCCGACACACTTTGCAGCGAGGCCGTTGGAGCGGCCTTCATGCGTCGAGGGCCGGTTCACCATGGTTCCGGCGGGCAGGATGATCGTTTTCGTCACGCCCATCGCCTTCTGATGCAGCACCAGATGCTCATCCGTGCGCAGGTGGTAGTTCATGTGCTGGTGGATGTCGATGACCGGCACGGCGGCGGCTTCCGTTTGAGCAAAACTGCGCGCTGCGAGAGCGCTGATACCGGTGGTCAAAAAAGTGCGGCGTGAAGTCATGAACGAATTACGCCGATGCTGGAGCGATGTTGCGGTCTGCAACTCCAATACACACTCACCCTATCAGTCCGCGTGTGTCCGCCAGCTTGGCACCGGAGCGGCGCATGCCCGTCTGGATGGCTCCGGTCAGATTTGCGGCGATGAGATCGGCATCGGTGAAGTCGGAGTTCGTCAAATCAGCGCCTTCCAGGTTCGCGCCGGAGAGATCCGCGCCACGCACGTTGGCATGGCTGAGATTGGCATGGCGCAGCGACACACCGCCGAGATCAGCACCGCTCAGGTCAGCTCCGCTGAGGTTGGCGTTGTCGAGATTGGCCCCGCTGAAATCACCACCGGACAGATTGGTGCCCGCGAGGTTCGCCTTGGTGAAAGTGGTGCCGACAAACTGCCCTTTGGCGAGATTGAGATCATTGAGAGTGGCACCGGCGAGGTTCATGCCGGTCTCATCGATCTTGCGTCCATTCTTGCCCCCGCTTTCAAGCCATTGGGTATGAGCGAGGAGTTCTTCGGTGGTGATGCTGGCCATGCTGCAAATGAAAACCCGATTCACGCTGCCGTAAATCGGGTTTTCAAACTTGTTTGCGGGGTTCAGGGCAGAACCCGGCGTCTGGCGTGCCTCATCATGCGTTCACCGCAGCCACGATCTTCTTCGCGGCGTCGGTCAAATCGCTGGCGCTGGTGATTTTGAGGCCGCTGGAGGCGAGCGTGGCTTTACCGGCTTCGACGTTGTTGCCTTCGAGGCGGACGACGAGCGGGATATTCAAATGCGTCTCTTGTGCGGCGGCAATGATGCCGGTGGCGATGATGTTGCAGTCCATGATGCCGCCGAAGATGTTGACGAGAATGCCTTCGACCTTGGGATCGCCGAGGATGATTTTGAAGGCCGCGGTGACCTGTTCCTTCGTCGCGCCGCCGCCGACGTCGAGGAAGTTGGCGGGTTCGCCGCCGTGGAACTTGATGATGTCCATCGTGCTCATCGCGAGGCCAGCACCGTTGACGAGACAGGCGATGTTGCCGTCGAGGCCGATGTAGTTGAGGCCAAACTCGCTTGCGGCGACCTCGCGCGGGTCTTCTTCGGTGGTGTCACGCATGGCGGTGACTTCCTTCTGACGGTAAAGCGCATTGTCGTCGAAGTTGAATTTCGCATCGAGGGCCACGACCTGATTGTCGGTCGTGATGGCGAGCGGATTGATCTCCACGAGGGAGCAGTCGGCCTTCAGGTAGAGATTCCACAGCGCGGTGAAGAGCTTCACGGCCTGGTTCATCAGCGCACCGCGCAAACCGAGTGACGCGGCGATCTTGCGGCACTGGTAGGCCTGCAAGCCGAGGGTCGGGTGAACGAACTCCTTGCTGATCTTCTCCGGAGTCTTCTCAGCGACTTCTTCAATGTTCATGCCGCCTTCGGTGGAGGCGATGATGGCGTGGCTGCTGGTGCCGCGATCAAACAGGATGGCGAAGTAGTATTCCTTCGTGATGTCCACCGACTTCGCGATGAGCACCTTGCTCACAAGCTTGCCTTCCGGGCCGGTCTGATGGGTGACGAGCGTCTGGCCAAGCATCTTGCCGGCGATGTCCTGCGCTTCTTCGGGCGTGTTCACGAGATGCACGCCGCCTTTGAAGCCGTTCTTGAACGTGCCTTTGCCGCGACCGCCGGCATGCACCTGGGCTTTGACCACCAGTCCTGTGCCACCGATCTCGCGAGCTGCGGCTCCTGCTTCCTCCGCCGTGCTGGCGACGATGCCTTTGGGGCTGGCGACGCCGAATTTTTCAAACAGTTGCTTGGCTTGATACTCGTGGATGTTCATGGCGGGGAAATGGGGGAGCGGCGATAGTAGAAGTGCGGCCCGAAGCGTCAAGGCGCATTCCCGGTTGCGGAAAGAATGCCGCGCTTGCCGGGCTGGAAAGGCTGCGGCATAACGCAGGCATGCAAATTGATGTGGTCACGCTGTTTCCAGAGCTCGTCTCGGTCCCGATGAGATTGAGCATGATGGGACGTGCGCAGGAGAAGGGGATTCTGGATCTGCGGGTGCATGATCTGCGCGAGCAGGGTCTGGGGAAGCACCGTCACGTGGACGACACACCGTATGGCGGCGGACAGGGAATGGTGATTCGTCCTGAGCCGGTGTTTGAAACGCTGGACCGGCTCGACACGCCAGAGGCACGGGTGATTTACCTCTCACCGGCCGGGAAGCGCTTCGATCAAGCCACGGCAAGACGACTCTCCGCAGAACCGCATTTGATCTTCCTCTCCGGTCATTACGAGGGCATCGACCACCGCATCATCGAGCACTGGGTGGATGAGGAGATCAGCCTCGGCGATTACGTGCTGACGAACGGTGCCATTGCTGCCGTGGTGGTCATGGATGCCATCGTGCGGCTGCTGCCCGGTGTGTTGGGGGATGAGATGAGCGCGGTGGAGGAAAGCTTCGGTGCCAGCGGTCTGCTGGAGGCGCCGCAATACACGAAACCGGCAGAATATCGCGGCATGAAAGTGCCGGACATGCTGCTCAGCGGGAATCACGCCAAAATAGCCGAATGGCGGGCGCAGCAAGCGCTCGAACGCACGCGGACCAACCGGCCGGATTTGCTGTGAGGCTGAGTTGTGCTTCGAGATGACATTTCGTTTGACGATCTCCCACGCTTCACGCTAAATAGCGCCGCGCCGCCCGACCGGCGGAGCGCAACGGTGAGGTGGCTGAGTGGTCGAAAGCACATCTTTGCTAAAGATGCGTAGCCTTAACAGCTACCGAGGGTTCGAATCCCTCCCTCACCGCCATTTTAATACGCTGCGCTGAAGCGCACGAATGAATCACCTCACCGGCTTCGGCTTGAAGACAGATTCGCCGAAACTTTGGAGGAGCGCAGTGCGGGTCATGTAGAAAATATCGGGGTCGCCTTTGATCTGACCAAAGTAGAACGCGGTTTCGGCATTGGGCTGCGTGGGGGAGAAGAGGATTTCAACCTCTCGCACAGGGCCGTCTGTACGGCCGGGTTCGCCAAGGACGACCTGGATGGTGAGAAAAGGGTTCTGCAGGGCCTGAAGCGCGTCGGAGCGGTCAGCAGCCCAATCCTGCACGGTAAAACGGGCAAGATGGTTGGCGAGCTGATCAGCCTTCACGCGGTCGATTTCCTCGGTGACATCATGACCGCCGCGCGTTGCTTTCCATTCCGCAGTGACGGGATTGTAGTCGAGGGTGATGGTGGCCGTGGCACCGCGGGACATGGTGATGCGGCGGAGGGCAAAGGTGGTGAAGCGCAGAGCGCCGAGGCCCTTCCATTTGATGCCGTCGGTGGGCAATGAAGGCAGTATGGAGGCATCAATGCGGTAAATGAACGGCTCGTTGTCGTATTTGGCGAAGAACTGGGTGTTGTCGGCATTATGGCCAAACATGAGTTTCACCGGCTTTTCGCGTGAGGGGGTCCAGGTGATGGTTTGGAAAGGATCATTGAGACCGTAAGGGGCGAGATCAGCGGCCGTGTCGGCGGTGAACTGGAGAATCTCATGGGTGTTGAGCGCATTGAGGCAGCGGGCGATGCGGTCACCGTTGGCAGGATCCCATTTGCCATGACGCAGGAGATACCATGAACCGTTTTCGTTGCGCAGATTGATCTCCGGGTGTGTTTTGCTGGTGATGGTGATGAAATCAAGACGCTCACCATCGATCTGGGCGAGCAGGTGATCACGCAACGAGTTGGGATTGACCCAGAGGTTGGAGAGGTTTTTAGCGGCCACAGTGAAGGCCGATTTGCGGTGGGCCGCGGTGGCAGAGGTGACCGCCTGTTTCGCGTCGGCGGGTTTCTTCAGTGTGATCTCGTAAGACTTGCCGCGTGGTTTGGATTCGATGGTCACTTTGATCTCATCCACAGGAGTGGTCTGGGCATCAGCAGCCTTGGCCGTGTGGCCGTTTGTCGTGGCGGAGTTGTCCCTGGCCTCGACGATCTCGATGTTGAGGAGCGTGGAGAGCAGTTCGGTGATGCGTTCCTTGCTGCCTCGGGTTTTGAGCGGCTTGTCGAGCGACCATGGGGTGTGCTCGTTTTCGCGGGAAAGCACGATTTGGCCGGAAGCCTGGCTCAGGGTGATGCCAGTGATGACTTCGGCGGGCAGGCGGAGCAGCTTCGGGTCACGCCAGGAGGCGGCGGGAATTTGGAGAACGGCTGGTGCCTCGCTCTTGGCGAGATACCACGCGGTGTCCTGGGTTTTGGAATCGGGGATGCCGATGTAAATGCTGTTTTCGACGACAGCCGGCGCACCAAACCAGCATTCATGCACCACGGCGTCACCGGCGAGCAGGCGCACCTTGTAGCGCGGCTGATCGAGGCCGGTTTTTTGCCACTCCCCGTCATCGAATTCCTCGCGGTGGATGCGCTCGATCCATTCAACACCGGCAAGAGTGAGGATGAGCGCGGCGACCTTTTGCGGATCGGCCAGGTCATTGAACGGCGCCTCGATCTGCCAGGCATTGCCGTCACGCACGAGGGTGAGCGGTGTGTTCTCGGCGGTGAGCACCTCGACTCGGGTGACCTTCTCCGCCTCGAAGCGGGTGGGGCCGCGTTTGATCTCACGCAGCTCCTGGGCGGAGGGGAAGTAGCGCTCAATGCCGAGGATGATCGCGCCTACAGCGGCGACCAGCAGGAACAGGAGAAGGGTGGTGCGTGCGCTCATGCTCAAAATCAGTTCATGCGGCCCGCCGGCTGGCCCAGACCAGGAAACCCAGTCCCAAGACGATGCCGGGCAGGGTGATGGAGGTGATCCAGAAGATCAGCTCATGCTGGCGTGAGGTGAGCTGGATTCGGTAGGAGCGTTTGGACTTGGTGGGGATGCCGATGTTACTCTCGCGGTTCATCAGCCAGTTCAGCCCGGCGGCTACGAAATCGCGGTTCACGGCAAGCATGGTCTGCTTGTCGAGCAGGGTGGCATTGGAGACCACCACCATGCGCGAGCTGTCGGCTCGCTGGCTTTCGTCACGCACGGCACCACGCTCGATGCTGGCTGCCAGATAAATGGGGGGCAGGGTGTCCTCCTCATCAACGACAGGCAGCTCCTCAAGAAATTGACGTTCCCCCCAATAGCGCGGCGAGGCTCGGACGAGTGGCTGAACACTGATGGACTGCTCTTTGAGCGCGTTGTCCTGGTCGCGCAGTTCCAAGGATTCTGACTGTCCGGCCAGCGTGACTGCCGACGAGGCCAGATGACGGATAAAGGGAACGTCCTTCATGAACTCGGCGATCACCGAGAACTCCTTTCTGGCACCGGTGCTGGTGCTTTCGGCGGTGAGCACGCGGTCTCCTCGCGGACGCACCCCGTTGGCGTTGAGGAAGGCGTTGAGGCGTGTTGTTTCGCCGCCTGGGTCGAGCATGATGAAAACGCCCGCACGTTTGCTTTTCCAATAATCGTCGAGCATGCCGATTTCACGCTCGGAAAGGTCATAGCGTGCGCCCAGAATGAACAGTCCGTCAGCATCCTCGGGGATGCGGCTGATTTCGGAGAGGTTGGCCTGGATGACTTCAAAATTCTGCTGCTTGCCAAGATCGATGGCGGCATTGTGAGCATCACTCTGGGCGGCGTCTGAACGGCTGCCCTTGCCGACGACATAGTAGAATCGACGCACACGGCCTTCGACGACGGAGATGAGGGCGGAGCTGATGGCGTCCTCTCCGCGAAACTCGATGATCTGCTTGTTCGTGCTGGTGCCTGACTCACGGATGACAAGCTCCTCCTCGGTGATGAAGCGTTTATTCACACCACAGCGGACGAGGACGCCGTTTTGCGCGAGTGAGAGCCCGGTGTCTGCCTTGAGCTGCTCGGCGCGCTCGATGTCACGGACGGGATCAATGGAGCGGACTTTGACACGCTGCCTGCCATGCAGGCGGTATTCCTCCAGCAACGACTGCGCCTCGCCATACACCTTGGAGTCACGGCCAAAAACGATGTAAATCTGCACGTCGCGGGTGAGGCTGGTCAGGTAGTTCAGCGTGGCCTGACTCAGGGTGTAATCCTGGCTGGGGCTGAGATCCCAGCGCCAGTAGTGACGGTAGTTGAGACGGTTGATGCCTGCGAACAGCGCCAGCGCGAGGATGATCTGGATGACGACATTGATGCCGATGCCGTAGCGCTTGGGCATGTCGAGCGGCTTTGCCTGCGCGGCGGCGGGTGGGTGTTTCTGGACAGAATCCGGCATGGTGGTGAATCAGTCGGCGTTCACGGACGCCAGCGGCGGAACTCGACGACGTGATGCGTGAAGGTGAGGAACAGCAGCGACATGCTGAGATAATAGACCAGCGCCCGGCTGTCGATGAGTCCGGCGGTGAAGATGCGGATATGCTCCGTGGCGGCGAAGTAATTGACGATGTCCACGATGGTGTCGGAGAGCTTGCGACCCACGACCATGATGAAGATGCCCATCAGGAAATGCAACAAGCTCAGCGTGAATGAAAGGATCGCGGCCACAATCTGATTCGCCGTCAGAGACGAGGCGAAACAACCGACGGCAAGGTTGAACATGCCCATCACGACCAGAATGAGAAATGCTCCCTGCATTGCACCGGCAGGTACTTCCACCTGTCCGGCGGAGATCCACTGGGAGAATTTGAAATTGAACAGGCTGGGCAGCCAGAGCACGCAGTACACGATGACCGAGGCGAGGTATTTGGAGCCCACCACCTGCCAGGCGCGCACCGGAGCGGTGAACAAAGTCTCCAGCGTGCCCATCTTTTTCTCCTCCGCAAAGAGGCGCATCGTCAGCAGCGGGAAGATGAAGAAGTAGGACAGCCAGAACCACATGGCGTGGAAGGTCCAACTGACGATGGAGCCTTCGCTTGGGGCGCTTTCCAGCACGGACAGGGCGGCGCGGAAAGCAAAGCCGTTGAGCACCATGACCAGCGCCAGCACCACGTAGGCGACGGGCGAGACGAAGAAGGCGTGCAGCTCTTTCTTGAGCAGAATCCAAAAGATCCTCATAGAACGTGGGTGGGAATGTCGGTGGGCGTGCCCGCGTTCATGGAGAGCTCGACGAAGACGTCCTCCAAGGTGGGAAGCTGGCGGTGCATCTCGCGGATGCGCCATTTCTGCTTCATGGCGAGTTCCATCACCGCGTCACGAATGTCCTGATCCGGCTCCACGCGCAGGGAGAAACGCCGCCAAGGATGTGCGATCAGCTTTTCCTCCGTGGTTTTGCGCACGCCGGGGAGGGCGGCGAGTTTTTCCGCCAGATTGCCCTGGCCGTCGATCTCCAGGTGCAGCAGCGTGGTGGAGCGCAACTGGCGCGTTAGATTCTGCGGCGTGTCATTGGCGCGGAGGCGGCCTTGATGGATCATGATCACACGGTCGCAGGTCTGCTCGACCTCATGCAGGATGTGCGTGGAAAGAAGCACGGTGTGCTTTGATTTTAAGCTGCGCAGCAGATCGCGCACATGGCGGATTTGCACGGGATCGAGGCCGTTGGTCGGCTCGTCGAGAATGAGCAGCTTGGGCTTGTGCACCAGTGCATCGGCCAGCGCCACGCGCTGCCGGTAGCCTTTGGAGAGATTGCCGATCAAACGCTTTCGCATGTCGGTGACTCCGGTCAGCTCCATCACCTCGCCCACGCGGCGGCGCATCTCGTGGCCGGAGAGGCCCTTCAGCTCCGCACGGAAACGCAGGTACTCTTTGACTTTCATGTCGGTGTAGAGCGGGGCCATCTCCGGCATGTAGCCCACCGACTGCCGTACCGCGATCGACTGCTGGAAGACATCAAAACCCGCCACCTGCACACGGCCTGAGGTGGCCGGCATGTAGCCGCTGAGAATCCGCATCGTGGTCGATTTTCCTGCACCGTTCGGGCCGAGAAATCCCACGATCTCCCCAGGTTCCACCTTGAAAGAGATGCTGTTCACCGCAGTGCGCCCGGCATACTGCTTGGTGAGGTTCTGAACATCAATCATGACTGAGGGAGAGGCGGAAGACGGTTTGAGAGGGCGGAAATTAAAGCCTATGCCCGCCTCAATGACAATTCGCAATCAGGCATTCGCAAAAATGATGGAAACGGCTGGGTTGGACGTGATTGAAGTCCCGCCGCTCCACCAACCTCATCTTGCCTACTTTCCGGCTTCGCGGCTGCCCGCCCCCTTGGGCAACTTCATGAGGCTGTCCCCGAGTTCAGCGCGGATGGTGTCCGCGAACTTCTGGAGCCTGGCAACCTCGTCAGGATTTCCGGCGGCCAGATTTTTGGATTCGCTGATGTCGGTGTAGAGATCGTAGAGTTCAGGCTGGACGATCTTGACCGGCTTGTAGTTCACCGGTTTGCCGCCCGTGGCCTTGGGAAGGTCGGTGGGCAGGCTGCGGAAGGAGTGGGGAAGCTGGAGCTTCCAGCGCCCGTCGCCACTGGTGATGGCCTGGAGCTGGTTTTGCTCGTAGTAGAACGCATAGAAATCGTGCGGGTTCTTCGCGCCGGGTTCACCGGAAACGACGGGCCAGCAGTTGAGGCCGTCGATTGTGTGCTCAGGCAGTTTCGCGTCGATGACGTGGGCGATGGTGGGCAGGAGATCGATGGTCATCATCATCGTGTCGGTGGTGGTGCCGGCAGGAATCTTGCCGGGCCATTTCATGAGGCCCGCCACGCGGGTGCCACCCTCCCAGCAGGTGCCTTTGCCTTCGCGCAGCGGCCCGGCGCTGCCGGCGTGTTCGCCATAGCTGAGCCAGGGGCCGTTGTCGGAGGTGAAGATGACCCAGGTGTTGTCTTCGAGGCCGTTTTCCTTCAGCGTGTCAATGATTCGACCGACGGACCAGTCCACCTCCATCATGACATCGCCAAAGAGCCCCTTGCCGGATTTGCCCTTGAATTTGTCACTCACAAACAACGGCACATGCACCATGCTGTGGGCGAGGTAGAGGAAGAAGGGCTTGTCCTTGTTCTTCTGGATGAAACGCACGCCGCGTTCAGTGTAATCGGTGGTGAGGTGGGTTTGATCCTCGGGCGTGATCTCTTCATCGACGATGCGGTCATTTTCGACCATCGGGAGCTTCGGATACGCACCCTTTTTGGCCTGCGGATGGTAGGGCCACATGTCGTTGGAGTAGGGAATGCCGTAGTACTCGTCGAAGCCGTGCTTCACAGGCAAAAATTGTGGCAGCGAACCGAGATGCCATTTGCCGACGGCGGCAGTGGCGTAGCCTTTTTGCTTCACCAGTTCGGCGATGGTCATTTCGTCGGCGTTGATACCATGTTTGGCCGATGGCCCGAGCGCTCCATGAATGCCGACGCGGTTCGGATAGCAGCCCGTCAGCAGCGCGGTGCGGGAGGCGCTGCACACCGGCTGTGCGACGTGGAAATTGGTGAACTTGCGGCCCTCGGCGGCCAGCTTGTCGATGTTCGGTGTCTGGTAGCCCTGCGCGCCGAAGCAACCTACGTCGGCATAGCCCATGTCATCCATGAAGATGATGACGATGTTGGGTGATGTGGCGGCGAATGACGCATGCGGAATGATGAATGACGAAAGGAGGGCGAGCAGGAGGGGACGCATGGTTGGGAGCGGGGTAAAGCACGGGTGAAACGGGCCGGATTCGCGATCATCAAAACGCCTGCTGACACTGCGGAATTCCACGCATTTTTCTGCTTGCTGATTCCTAACACGCCTTTATGATCCGCGTCCTTCCCGGACAGAATTAGCGTTTTAACGGCGAGAGTGGGGTCTTCCCCGCTCTTTTTTGTCTGGTGACATCACGAATTTCATATGATCAGCGAATTAAAAGCCCTTTTCGACTACTACGAGAAAGAGAAAGGCATCGACCGTGCTAAAATGGTCGAGGCTCTGTCGCAGGCATTGCTCGCCGCCTCCAAGAAAAGCATCGGTCCCGCGCGTGAACTGCGCATCGACGTTGATCCTGACAAAGGAACCATCAAGGCTTTCGCCAAGCTGCTTGCCGTGGAGACCGTCACCAACCGCTGGGAGGAGCTCCCGCTCGCCACCGCCAAACGGTTCAAGAAGAACGCGGTGATCGGCGACGAGATCGAAGTCGAAGTCACGCCGAACAACATGGGCCGCATCGCCGCGCAGACTGCGAAGCAGACGATGCTGCAGCGCCTGCGCATGGCGGAGAAGGAAAACCTGTATGACGAGTTCAAGGACCGCACCGGCGACGTCGTCAGCGGCGTGGTGCGTCGTTTTGAGAAGTCTGATGTCATCGTCGATCTCGGCAAGTTCGAAGGTGTGATGACCTCGAAGGAGCGGGTGTCCACCGAGGACTACACGCCCGGCGACCGCATGCGCTTCTATGTGAAAGCGGTGGAAAAAGACAGCGGTCGCGGACCGGAGATCATCCTCTCCCGCGCGCATCCGAATTTTGTTCGTCGTCTGTTTGAGTTTGAAGTCAGCGAAATCGGTGACCGCACGGTCGAGATCGCCAGCATCGCGCGTGAAGCCGGTTATCGCACCAAGGTGGCCGTGCACAGCGCCGATGAAAAAGTCGACCCCGTCGGCGCTTGCGTCGGTCTGCGTGGTGCGCGTGTGAAAAACATCGTGCGCGAGCTGAACAACGAAAAAGTGGACATCATCCGCTGGAAGTCCGATCCCGCCGAGTTCGTCCGTGAGGCCTTGAAACCGATCAAGGTCATGTCCATCCACGTGAATCCGGAGAAGAAGGAGGCCCGCCTCACGGTCACTGAGGAGGATCTTTCGAAGGCCATCGGCCGCCGCGGTCAGAATGCACGCCTGACGTCACGCCTTGTCGGCATGGACCTCGTCATCGAGAAGGATCAGCACGCCGCCGAGGTCTTTGAAGGTCAGATTGGCAGCGCGGTGCATCATCTGGTGGATGCCCTGGGCATCAACGAAGATACCGCACGTCTGCTGACTCAAGGCGGCCTCGCCGACCTGCGCAGTTTTGCCGACGCCGACGTCAGCGATCTCACGGAAATTCTCGGTGGCGACAGCGCCCTGGCGCAGCAGATTTTCGACAAGGCCAAAGCACACGCTTCCGCTCCTGCAAAGGAGTAGCCCCTGTGCCGCCATGAAAAAACTTTCAAACAACCTCCAACTCTCCGACCAGCCAGCACCCCACGCCGCTCGCCAGATCAAACTCTCTCATGCCCAGCAAGTCCTCATCCCCCAAAAAGAGCAAATCTCCCGCCGACGAGGTCGGTAGCGGAGAAGTGCCTGTCGAAAGCGCCAAGCCCAAAAAAGCGGACAAAGGCAAGGTGCTTTCGTTGATTGAGGACAAGAAGCCCCGGAGCAGGGGAGCAGCCAAACAAGATGCATCATTGCCGCATCTGGGAGCCAAAAAAGCAGCTCCACCCGCGCCGAAGAAGGAGGATGAGGAGCCTGCCGCTCCCGCCAAACCCACGCTGGACGAGCGTAAAGCCGCCGCGCTCAATCTCTTTGAGGATGACGACAAGCCCAAGGTGCGCCGCCGGGTCACGGATGAAAGCGCACAGCAGAACGCCCTGCCGCCGATCTCACTGCTGAACGAGCCACCACCGAAGCCGATCGTCCCCATCGTTCATGCCCCGCCTGCCGATGTGCCGGCACCCGACTTTGAAATCGGCGAAAGCGGTGAGAAAATCATCCACCTGAAGCCGCCGATCGTGGTCAAGGACCTGGCGGACAAGATGGGCCTGAAGCCCTTCAAGATCATTTCCGAGCTCATCGCCTTCAAAGTCTTCGCCAGCGCGGACAAGGCCATCGACATCGAGATCGCTGAGAAAATCTGTGAGAAGCACGGCTTCAAGCTCGAGCGCGACAAGCGTGAGAAAGGCGGCGGAGTCCACAAGATTGAGGAAGTCATCGTCGAGCCGATCGCCCAGGTCGTCGAAGAGGTGGCGCAGGAAAAGCTCGAACTCCGCGCCCCGATCATCACCTTCATGGGCCACGTCGATCACGGCAAGACCTCGCTGCTTGATGCCTTGCGCAAGACCACCGTCACCGCTGGAGAGGCGGGCGGCATCACGCAGCACATCGGTGCCTACTGCATCTTCCACAACGGCAAGCCCATCACCTTCATCGACACCCCCGGTCACGCCGCGTTCTCCGCCATGCGTGCCCGTGGTGCCAACGTCACTGACATCGTCGTCCTCGTCATCGCCGCCGATGACGGCATCATGCCGCAGACCAAGGAGGCGCTCAGCCATGCCAAGGCGGCCGGCGTGCAGCTCATGGTCGCCATCAACAAGTGCGATCTGCCCACCGCGAACGTCATGCGCGTGAAAAGCCAGCTTCAAGACATCGGCCTCGCACCGGTGGACTGGGGTGGTGAGATCGAGTGCATGGAGGTCTCCGCGCGCAGCGGCCTCGGGCTCGACAACCTGCTCGAAACCATGTCCCTCCAGGCCGAAGTGCTGGAGCTCAAGGCCGATCCGAAGGCCGAACCCCGCGCCACCGTCATTGAATCCTCGATGGTCGCCGGCAAAGGCCCCGTGGCCACCGTCATCATCGGCCAGGGCACGCTCACCGTCGGCCAGCCCTTCATCTGCGGTCCTTACTGGGGCAAGGTCAAGGCGCTCATCAACGACCGCGGCGAAAACATCAAGGAAGTCCTTCCCGGCATGCCCTGCGAGGTCATCGGCTTCAGCGACATGCCCCACGTCGGCGACGAAGTCGTCGTGATGAAGAACGAGCGCGATGTCAAAAAGCTCAGCGTGGAACGCCTGGAGGAAATCCGCCAGAAGAAGCTCACCGTCCCGCGCCGCTCCACCCTGGAGCATCTCTTTGCCAGCATCGAGGACAGCAACAAGAAGGCCCTCAAGGTCGTCCTCAAGTGCGACGTGCAGGGTTCGGTCGAGGCCATCGCCAAGTGCCTCACCGACATCAACAACGACAAGTGCAACCTCGACATCCTGCACAAGGAGGTCGGCTCCATCAACGAATCCGACGTGCTGCTCGCCAGCGCCTCCGACGCCATCATCATCGGCTTCAACGTCAAGGTGGAGAACAAAGCCCTCACCGTTTCGAAGCGCGAGAGCGTGCAGGTGAAGCTCTACTCCATCATCTACGAATTGATCGATCAGGTCAAAGAGGCCATGCAGGGCCTGCTCGACCCGATCACCCGCGAGAAGATCCTCGGCCACGCCCGCGTGAAGCAGGTCTTCAAGGTCAACAAGGGCTTCGTCGGCGGTTCTGTTGTCACCGACGGCACCATGCAGCGCAAGCAACGCGCCCGCGTGCTGCGTGACGGCCAGGCCGTCTATGACGGCGGCTTTGAAACCTTGCGCCGCTTTACGGATGAAGTGGGCGAGGTCCGCAACGGCCTCGAATGCGGCATCAAGCTCAACGGCTTCAGCGACTACGAGGAGAACGATGTCATCGAGTGCTACGAGCTCGAAAAAATCGCCCAAACGCTCTAAGCGAAGGGCAAAGAGCCAAGGGCAAAGAGTCCAGAACTCCCAAACCCACAGCCCTTTGCTTTTAGCTCCACCTTATGTCCCTCCGAGTCCAAAAAGTCCGCGAACTCATTCGCCGTGAACTCTGCACCATCCTCGAAAAGGATTACCGTTTCGAGAACTGCCTCGTCACCATCCACGATGTGAGCCCCACGCCCGACATGCGGCAGTGCTTCGTTTATGTCGGCGTCATCGGGAAACCGCATCAGCAGGATGCCGCCGTCGAAAAGCTCGTCAAGGCCCGCGGCGCCATCCAGCGTGATCTCTACAAGCGCGTCAAACTGCGCAGCAGCCCCCAGCTCTTCTTCCGCCTCGACAAAACCATCGAGCGCGCCGTCCCCCTCCTCAACATCATCGACAACCTCCCGCCGCCGCTGCCTGATCTGCCGGAGGAGGGTTCTGAAGATGCCAAGACTGATCCGGCATAAAGGTCGGAGCTGCACAGCGCCAGCCTTGCCAGGAAAATCTGTTGGGAGAGCTATTTCCGGGAGCCGTCGGGAGCGATGATTGACTCGTCGCTGAATTTTTCGGTCTTCGAACTCACCCGGTCCAGAAGGGTGTAGGTGGTGTTGATGTAGCGCATCCAGACGTAGGAGAGGTCGTAGAGCAGCGCGCCCAGCCACCAGAGATAGACGAAACCTATCGCACCGCCGAACAGGGCGAGCATCGAGGTTTCGGGATGGTTGTCGCCAATGCGGGTGGACACCATGAGAGCAGCGGTGCCGCCGCCGCCCAGCAGCATGAGCCAGCGCAGCCCCCAGATCGGCCGTTTTTGCTTTTTCAGCGACCACCAGTCGGCCACACAGGCGATGATCAGCACCACGACAGCGAGCGTGCCGAACACGATGGTGGTGATACGGCGGATCTCGCCAACGCCCAACCCGTCTCCCAACACGTCACTCCACGTTCTTGTCCCAAATAGAATTTTCCGGGCGATCTCCGCCGTGTAGAAGCCCGGAATCTGCCAGAACACCGTCAGCCCCAGGACAAAAACCAGCAGCGCCACGACGCGTGCCACAAAATCTCCAGGGTGCTGCCAGTGCTGCCAGTCGCGTGGCAGCCGCCAGTCGCGGGTGATCCGCCAGGTGCGTGCCAGCACCGTGGTGCCCAGCAGCAGCGCGGCACAGCCCAGAATGCCGAGAGAGCTTTCTGTGGCGGGAGAGTGCATCCCCTCCAGACCAGTGAGTCCAGCTTGCTTCATCGCCTCCTCTGGATGAACGACGATGGCTTTGTGCAGCACAAACACCGCCGCCACATGCAGCAGCGCCACAATCAAAAACGGCAGGAAGGGACTGAGGCGGCCCTTCCAGGTGTTGCCGAGTTTGGGTGGTATGATCGGTTTGTCACTGGCCGCAGGTTCCTTGATGGCATGATCCCAGATGTGCTGAAACAGCTTCGTGTCGCCGAAGTAATCCACATGCGCCTTCCCCGGCAGCGGGTAGCGGCGGAAGCCTTGATCGTGCCATGGCTCGAATTCAAAGGCCTCGCAGCCCCAGGCTTTCAACTGGCACCGCGCCGTGTCCAGGCCGTAGCCCACAGGGTCGGCCAGGTCATAGTAGTTGCGCCAGCGGATGCGTTGTTCCGGGCTGGAGGGATCTGGCTTGTTCCAATGTGTGGCATCACGCTTGAACGAGAACCACATCTCCGGCCACAGGATCAGATGCTTGTCGATGGGTGAGCCAAAGGTGGTGAGGCTGCGCACTTTCTCCAGCCACGTCAGATCGTAGGATTCCTTTGTTTCGCCACCCTTGTTCTTGGAATCCTTTCTCTCGGGACTCGTCAGCGACTGGGGGTTCAGCGCTTTGAGCAGGCCGTACAGCGCCACGACTGAACCCTCGCTGTGCGCGACCAGATGAATCTCCGCAGTGGGACACAGGCTGTGCAAGTGCGTCATCCTTTTCAGGAAGCGATCCAAGATGCTTTTCCGCTGATGCATGAAGTCCGCGACCTGCTGCACATCGCACAGGTACCTCTCCAGCAGGATGCCCAGGTCGAAGTTGAACACGCCGGCCTTGCCCGCCAGGAACAGCAGTTGGTTCAGCAGGCGGATGGTCTCGGCGATTTCTTCCAGCACGCTGGCCGCCAGCTCCGGCCCGTGCGTGCCGAACTTGTCCTTGTCGGTGAGATTGTGGCGCTGGCTCAGCCGCTCCACCACGCTGCGCGCCCATTTCGTCGGTTCTTCCAGCCGGTAGCACTCGGTTTCCAGTTTGCGCGGCAGATCGGCCCAGTGGAACTCGGCGAAAGCCATCTCGTCGAGCACAGTCTTCCCGCTCACGAAGGCGATGGCGTCGTCCGTGAGGTAGTCGTTGCCGCCTTCCCACAGGCTCATCGGCAGGTTCCTGGCCTGCGCTGGCAGGTCGCCGCCACTCTTGGCGCATTCGGCAAACAACCGCGCCACGATCTGCGTCATGTCATTGCGCGTCTGATCGCCCATGCCATGGACTGAGACGATGAGCTTCTCGCAGCATTCGGATGAATCCTTTCCCTCAAGGTTGTATCTCCGGTAAACGGGCTTGCCGGGGATCGGCGCGAAACAATCACCTGCTGGTCTAGGAGGAGTGCTCATAAGCGTGGTCATATCGCAAACCGTTCGGTTTGACGATACATTTTTTGCGGTGGGCGCTCGGTCTCGATGACAGCCGCCTCGCTACGACCGCATGCCACGCGGAGCGGAACTCGGGGCAGGGGAATCGAGGCGGGTCTTGCGAATGCATCTTCTTCTTGCGCCTGAGTCTGGGAGTGCTTTGTGACAGGTTCCTGATGCCCGCCAACAACACCACCGCCGAAATCGTCGCCGCCATGCGCGCCGCGCAGCGCATTGCCGTCGTTGCCCATGTTCGGCCGGATGGAGACGCGGTCGGCTCGGTGCTCGGTCTGGTGCTGAGCCTGCGGGCCTTGGGCAAGGAAGTCATCGCCCTGCTCGAAGACGGCGTGCCGGAGAATCTGGCCTTCCTGCCCGGCACAGACACCGTGATTCAGCCCGGCACGGAGCCGCTGCAGGTCGATCTCGCCATCGCTCTCGACACCGCCACGCACGAGCGCATCGGGGAAAAATGCAAGGCGCTGCTCGATCCCGCACCGCTGCTGGTGAACATCGACCACCACCCCACCAATCCGCGCTACGGCACGCTCAATCTCATCGACGCCGGCTCACCCGCCACCGGCCAGATCATCTACAATCTCCTCAGCGAGCACGGCCTGCCCATCGACGATGCCGTCCGGCAGAATCTCTTCGTCGCCATCTCCACGGACACCGGCTCCTTCCAGTTCTCCAGCACCAATGCCCGCACGCATGGCATCGCCGCCGAGATGATGGAGGCCGGGCTCGACACGGCACGCCTCGCGCAGCTCGTCTATCAGTCCTACCCGCTGCGCCGGCTGGAAATGATGCGCACCATGCTCAATGAGATGCAGTTCCGCGCAGACGGCCGCATCGTCAGTTGGCAGCTCACGCAGTCGTTCATGGACCAGATCGCCATGGACCCCGGCGACACCGAAGGGCTCATCGACACCCTGCGCATGATCGACTCCGTCGTCAGTTGCGTCATTTTTGAGGATGTGCCCGGCGGCAAGGTACGCGTCAGCGCGCGTTCCAAGGATGCGCGGGTCGATGTATCGGCCATCTGCGGGCAGTTTGGCGGCGGCGGGCATCGCATGGCGGCGGGCGCACGGTTGCGCGGCCCCATCGGTGAAGCAGCAGAGAAATTTTTGACCGTACTCGAACATGAAGTCAGACGAATTGATTAGCGGCGTCCTCCTGGTGGACAAAGGCCAGGACATGACATCGCATGACGTCGTCGCCGTGGCGCGGCGTTGCCTGAACATGAAGAAGATCGGCCACTGCGGCACGCTCGACCCCATGGCCACCGGCATGCTCATCCTCGTGCTCGGCAACGGCACCCGCCTGTCCGATCTCCTCATGTCCGAGGACAAGGAATACGTCGGCACCATCACCCTGGGCAAAACCACCAACTCCCAGGACGCCGAAGGCGAAGCGGTGGAAGAAAAGCCCGTTCCTGCCGATCTCACCCTCGAGCAGGTAAAGGCCGTCTTCGATACCCTCAAGGGGGATTTCTACCAGATGCCGCCCATGGTCTCCGCCATCAAGATCGGCGGCGTGCCGCTTTATAAGCTCGCCCGCAAAGGCCAGGAAGTCGTGCGCGAGCCGCGCTTCGTCCACGTGTACGATTACGAGATCACCCGCTTTGAGTCGCCGCAGATCGACTTCCGCATCGTCTGCAGCAAAGGCTTCTACGTCCGCACCTACGCGCATGACATCGGCCAGAAGCTCGGCTGCGGCGCGCACTTGAGCGCCCTGCGCCGCACCCGCTCCGGCCACTTCAAACTCCTCCCCGGCAAGCACGTCACCTTCGACATGCTCAAGGAAGGCAAACGCGACGAAGCCCTCGCCGCCATGCTCAGCCTCTACGACGTGTCCAAACTGCGCGGGGCCTAAACAGGAGAGCACGGTCCCTGCCGTGCCGAAGCTGAAGGGAGCGCGGACACTCTTGTCCGCTGCCGGAGCAGAACGCGCCGCCACTCATACAAGGAGTGTTCGCGTTCCTCTCGCTTTTCGGGCATGAATTCATTCGATGCATCGTTTTGGATGGTTCCATGATCCGCCTGCCACTGTCCTTTCTCCTTCTCGCCTGCATCACGCTGCACGCCGCTCCCGCAAAACCCAACTTCCTGATCATCCTGGCGGATGATCTCGGCTACTCCGATCTCGGATGTTATGGCAGTGAGATTGCGACGCCGAATCTGGACAAGCTGGCGGCGGGCGGGCTGCGGTTCACGCAGTTTTACAACACGGCGCGCTGCTGGCCGACGCGGAGCGTGCTGATGACGGGACATTATGCGCAGCAGATCGGGATGGACCCGCAGTATGGCAAGTTTCCGGCCTGGGTGCGCACGCTGCCGCAACGGCTGTCGGAACTGGGCTATCGCAGCTACCACTCGGGCAAGTGGCATGTGGGCAATGCGCCGCGGGTGGTGGCGGACGGGGGCTTCACGCGTTCCTACTACGTGGCGCAGCAGGACAATCACTTCCATCCAAAGAGGCACGAGCTGGATGACCAGCCGCTGCCGGTGCCGGAGGGTGCGTGGTATTCGAGCACGGCGATGGCACAGCATGCGATCGATTTTCTCAAAGAGCATGCGCAGCAGCATGCAGGCACGCCATTCTTCACCTACCTGGCCTTCACCGCACCGCATTTCCCGATTCAGGCGCTGCCGGAGGACATCGCGAAGTACAAGGACACGTACCTGAAAGGCTGGCCGACGACGCGGGCGGCGCGATTCGAGCGGCAGAAGCGGATGGGGCTCGTGGACACGACATTGTCTGATCCTGAACCGCAAATCACCGCACCGAGCGGCAAGGAGAGCGATCTGGAAATCCTCGGTGCCGGTGAAACACGGCATGCGGTGCCGTGGGAGAGTCTGACGGATGAGCAGAAACAGTTTCAGGCTACGAAACAGGCGATTCACGCGGCGATGATCGACCGACTCGATCAGGAAGTGGGACGCGTGCTGGCGCAACTGCGGGCGATGAATGTCTTCGAGGATACGCTCATTCTGTTACTCTCCGACAACGGCGCGAGCGCGGAGGTGATGGTGCGTGGCCTGGGGCACGACAAGGCCGCGCCGATGGGTGCAGCGGCTTCGTATCTCTGCCTCGGGCCCGGAGGCTCGACGGTGTCGAACACGCCGTTTCGTCGGCACAAGATCTGGGTGCATGAAGGCGGCATCAGCACGCCGTTCATCGCGCACTGGCCGCAGGGCATTGCCGCGAAGGGTGAACTGAGGCACACGCCGGGTCATGTGATCGACGTGGTGCCGACATTGCTCGCGTTGGCGGGTGACGCTAAGCCGGTGATGCCGGAGAATGCGCCGCCGTATCCAGGGCGCAGTCTGCTGCCTGCTTTTGCGAAGGATGAGACGCTCAGCCGCGATTTCCTGTTTTGGCATCACTCTGGCAATCGTGCGCTGCGTGAAGGCGACTGGAAGATCGTCAGCGCCGCCGACAACGGCGATGCGTGGGAGCTTTACAAGCTCAGCACGGATCGTGCGGAGTCGAACAACCTTGCAACGAAGGAACCGGAGCGGGTGAAAGCGATGGCGGAGCGCTGGGAGAAACTGGAGCAAGAATTCGTCGCGCAGGCGGGGCCGAAGCCGGAGGCGAAGAAGAAAGGGAAGGGCAAGAGGAAGTAGGCGAAGAAGCTCGCTGATGTCACGAGGCGGAGCGCACCTTGGCAGGCAAAGGCACGAATTGATTAACCTTGCCTGTGCGAGGGTCGGCCTCGATGGAGGGCACACATTTCGCGGCGCATGTCACCTGGTGGCAGGCGCAAGAATCCAGATGCTGGCGCATGTTGGCCAGGATTTCGGCCGTCAGTTTCGCGACATCGACTCCTGGAAAGATGGTGAACACGCACTCGATGCTGGCTGGACCTGTTTGACGTGCCTGCCAGTTGATGACGCGGGGGTCCGTCTCGTAGATGCCGAATACGTTCATGCCGACAACCACCCGTTCTTCCGGAATATGGTAGGCGAAGGTCATCGTGGTGCGGCCCAGGATTTCAGCGATGCTGCGGAAGGGCCAGCCCGGCTGGACGGGGCCGATGCGCACTCGGTCGTCGAGGCGATAGCGGAGCAGAGGCACCGCCCGGTTGATGAGCGGAGTCACCAGCACATGGTCTGAGATTTCGCCCTCTGTGACAGGTTTCTCGTCACGATCGACAGCCTCGAAGGCCGTCAGGTCTTCCAGCAGCATGAGACGGTCCATGCCATGCCACTGCCGTGCGATGGCGGGTGATTCACCGGTGCCGTAACCGTCGAGAGGTTCTTGATTGAATGCCTGCCGACAAAGGGCGCGAATGCCCGGAGTGAGGACATCGCCTCCGGTCGAAACACTGGCAGCCGGATGGGAGAGAGCGAGTTTGAGGCTGCCATTGAGTTGGGAGAGCGCCAGACGTTCGAGCATGGACGCGTAGCAGATCAAAATGTCAGGCTGGAGCTCGTTCAGTTGCCGCAAGATGTCATCCCAAGCGGCGCCTGAATTGATCGCGTGATGGCTGCCGAACAGAGCTCCTACCCATGGACGTGTGTGAAACAAGGCAGAGGAGGTGGAGGGCGCCGTTCCCCAGATGAATGCCGCGAGGCGAGGCCTGCGCTGAAAGAGATTCAGGCACGGCGGGCGGGAGGCGGTGTTTGCGGGGCCGTTGCGCGCGGCATGGACGGCATGCAGCCAGTCCACCGACTCGATGTCGTGGGGAATGATCACGCTTTGCCCCGTGGTTCCAGACGTATGGCTGATCATCCAGCGCCCATGGAGCAGACGGTTCCAGTTCGCCGGGTTTTCCAGATGCTTTTCCAGAGCCGCCTGGCGAAGGCAGGGTTCTGACACGATCTCATCCCAGTTTTCGATGAGCATCGACTTGGTCAGAGGCGGGATGTCTTCCAGGGAGCAGCGATCTGGATCAAGGCCCGCCATGTGGCGGCGGTAAAACGGACTCGTCTTCAGTGCATGGCGTGCGAGCCCGCGCCAGCGCCTCTCCTGCAATGCCAGCATGGCGGGCCGGCTCAGGTTCTGGGCGTGACGAAGGGATTTGGACGCACTGATGAGGTTGAACAGCCTGCCCATAGTGGATGATGTCGCACAGGCAAAAGCTGGCAAGCCTGAAGCTCGAAGGGATCAGATTTGGTCAAAAATCAGCTCTAGTAATGAAATTGCAGCGAGAAAGCGTTCCCGATATAGCATAAGCATGGATGCAAATGCAGAACCTCGAAGTTCATGAGCTTTATCAACGTTGGGCAGAAATGTATGATGAGCCCACCAACCTCTTGGTGAGAGCCGAAGAGAAGACCCTCAGGCAGATCGAGTTCGATGTGGCCGGAAAGAAAATTCTTGATGTGGGGTGCGGCACGGGGCGGCACGCGATCCGCATGGCAGAGGCCGGTGCGGAGGTCACCGGCGTTGATTTTTCGCTAAAGATGCTGGAAGTGGCCAGAAAAAAAGCGGCGGGACTGGGTGTGAAATTTATGCACTCGGATTTGAACGCCATCCCGCTTGATGAGCCATTCGACATGGTTGTCTGCAGCCTGGTTTTGAACCATGTGGAAGACCTGCGCTCAGCCATGAAGGAAATAGCGCGACTCACCAAGGTGGGGGGCAGGGTTCTTATTTCCGACATGAGGTCTGATCACTGGCGGACGAAAACAAAGGAAATCAAGCTGCTTGAAAACTTCACCACCTTCGCCTTCAGACACACACAAGCTCATTACCGAGCTGCATTTAACGAGACGGGATTAAAATTGAATCAAAGGAAGAAAATTTATTTAGAAGATGTGGTTGCCCCCGGATTCAAACAAAGATTCCTCCTGAAGTACTTTGCGGCCGGCTACGTGTTTGATCTCACAAAGTCATGATCACGCACATGTGATGGCTCAAAATGCCGTTGCAAAGGAGTCGTGCGTGAGTTCGACAGGTCGGACCGGGCGGAAATGATTTGCCAGAAGTGATGCTCCACAGGTCTGCTCCGACTTAAACTCTGAATGGAACCCAGCGCTCAACCTTCCCGGTATTGGGGGAGGGTTCCAAAAAAGGCACATGTCTGACGGTGCAGATCACCTGCTGGCACTCACACATGTCGAGGCAGGCGCGCATGCTGGCCATGATTTCGTCAGCCATGCCGCGACTATCCATGCCATCAGCGGCACAAAACAAATATCCAATACTGCGGGGGCCGGTCTGGCGCACCTGGGTGTCCGTGACGCGCGGGTCACCATTCAAACCTTTGAGCGGGTCCAGTCCGATGACCAAGCGCTCATTAGGCCTTGAGGGGCACATTTTGCTCCACCTTTCCTGTGCGTGGGTCAGGCTCCAGATGGGAAACCAAGGTGGCTTTGGCCGATACTTTTCCGCAGCCGCCCTCATCCAGGCACTGGCGTATGGAAGCGTCCAGCCGGGCCTGAATTTGGGCCTGATCCGCTCCGGGTTGAAGGACAAAGCGGCATTCAATGGAGCTCGGGCCTGTTTGACAGAACTGGTAACAAGCCACCTGGGGCTGGTGCTGCATGACCGCGATGAACTTGGTGCCGACATACACCAGCTTTTCAGGCACCTGAAAGGTGTAGGTCAGGGCACTTCGCCCGCTCAGTTCGTGGATGACTTTGAACGGCCACCCCTCTTGAACCGGACCGAAGCGCACCCTATCATCAAGGCGATATCGCAGGAGGGGCAAGGCGGTGTTGAACAGAGGGGTGACGAGGGCGTGATCTGAAAGATCATCCGGGCCGGTTTCCTGTTCGTTTTGATCCACTGCCTCCAAGACCGCCAGGTCTTCAAACACAACCATGTGGTTCATGCCGGCCCATTGGCGTGCAAGGCCGAGGGTTTCACCACAGCCGTAGCCATCCATGGGCTCAATGCCAAAGGCTTGCCTGCAAAGAGCCCGAATGCCCGGCGTGAGGCAGTCACCTCCCGTGGATATGGCTCCACCGGGTGACGGCAAATCCAGTTTGAGTGTCCCTTCGATCTTGGCTTGTGCGAGGCGTCCGATCAACGAGGCATAGCCAATGAGGATGTCCGGTTTCATCCGGTGCAGGTGGGCGATGATCTCCTCCCAGGGTGCAGTGACACTGATCGGCTGATAGTCGCAAAAAAGGGAGCCAATCCACGGACGTGTTCCAAGAAGCGCCGCTGAGACCGAAGGCGCGGACGAGCAGATGAACGCCGCCGCTATCGGGCGTTTCCTGAACAGCGGCAACCGGGGTGTCGAGGTTGATTCCGGCAACGGTGCATTTCGAGTGGCATGGGCCGTGTGATTCCAGTCCACCGAGGCGATATCGTGTGGAATGGCGATGGCGGCACCCGACGTTCCTGATGTCATGCTCACCATCCATCGACCATGAAGCAGTCTGCCCCAGTTTTTCGGATCCTTCAGATGCTTATCAAGCGCGGCCCAGTGCAACCGTGGGTCTGGAACGATTTCGTCCCAATGTTCGACGAGCATCGGTTTGGTCAGTGTCGGAATGTCTGCCAGGGAACACCGGTCAAGGTCGATGCCAGCCAGTTGGCGCCGGTAAAACGGACTGGTGGCAAAGACACGGCGGGCAAGTGCGCGCCAACGCCGTTCCTGCAATGCCAGCATGTCGTGCCGGCTCAAGCTCTGGGCGTGACGGATCGATTTGGACGCACGAATAAGATTCAACAGTCTGCCCATCCTTGAGCTTTCGCATAGGCCGCATGGCTGGCAAGAGTGAACATTGACGCAAGGCTTCAGGTCTGCATCTTTAGCACTACCGGTTTCAGCAGACTTTGTGTTTCAAGAGAGCGGCAACGGCACTTCCTACAGCACCATAGAACACCTTGTTTTTCGGCAATAATGGTTAGAGAAATTGAATTCAGATCAAATCAAAAACTCATCGAGAAGTTTCGTCGCGCTTCCTACGGCGAGACCATAACCCACGTGTTGGATGAATTTGATGAGCCGGCCCATCATTTTGCCCTCTTCGACAAAAAAGGAAGCGTGCTGGGCGTCACGCGGGTTCTGCGCAGCGATGAAGTGAGGCAGTTTGAAATGATGCGCGAGTCCCAATTGAAGGATCTGGTGCTGCCGTCGGCCAAATTGAGTCTTGAGCTTTCACGCGCCTGTACCGTCAAGGGGAGCGCCGGCGTCCATCTCTTGAGTTTGTGCATGGGGATCAATGAGTACGCGGTCAAAAATGAGGCTGAGTACCTGATCACCAAAACAGGCAAGCACTTGCTGTCGCTCTATCAGCATTTTGGGTTCACCACCTTCGGCCCACCTTTTGTCTCCGACTTCTTCGAGGACAAACGGCCGATATATCCGATTATGTACCGTTGGACGACTGTTAAAAGGGAGGAGCCGCAGGAAGCGGAAGAAGAGGTGCTGGTGTGGTAAAAACTTTCCGAACTCCGGGCAGAACCTGCTGACAAAACTGGTTTCAACGACTCATTTGCGCGTTCAAGCCGCGAGAATGTTGCATTTTGATGCATCGGCAGCCAACCTGAGAGTTCCTATCGCCAGCGGTGACCTTTAAGCGTTATCAAGCATGACCTTGTCCTCCCCTCCCTCTATTGATCGTTTACGCATCCTATGGGTCCGGGTGGGAGGCTGCCAGCCACTCCACAACGGCGGTATCATTTATTCGTACCACCTGCTGACGCACCTGATGCAGCACTGTCATGTGCATGTGCTGGAATCACACAGCCGTAGGGAGGCTGTCTATTCTTCATCCGTTCCCTATGCGCATGAGCGGGAATGCGTTTTCTCTCAACTCATGCCTGAATGGGCTCCGCGCAGGTTTTTCAGCTTCCTTTGGCCCATCTTGCGCAATCTGTTCGCCTCCCGAGAGCCCTTCTCTCTGACCATGTTTAACAGCGAAGAACTCGCGCAGCGCGCACGTGAACTTGAACAGACCGGCCGTTTTGACCTCATCATTGTGGACGGGCTCTTTGTGGCCCCGGTCTTCGATGGCTGGGCAACACAGCGCGCCACTCCCGCCATTCTGCTCCAGCATAACGTCGAAGCCCTGATCTGGAGGCGCTTGTCGGAGTTGCAGCGCAATCCTTTCCTGCGCCTCTTTTTTTATGAGATGGCGCGCCGCATGAAGCGCCGCGAGCCTGAGCTGTGCCGTTTGTTTGAAGGTGTCACCACCATCTCCGATCAAGACGCCGCTTATCACCGCGACAGCTACAAGTTGGACAACATCCTTGGCTGCGTTCCCGCAGGAGCCAATCCCGATGCACGAGGACTGCCGCCGGCAGTGCTTGAGCAATCTCCATCTCCCTGCATCGCTTTCCTTGGTTCCATGAACTGGCCGCCGAATGCGGACGCCGCCTTTTGGTTCATCGAGAAGATATTGCCTCTCATACGGGAAACCATGCCTGAAGTCCGCTTTCGTGTCATTGGCCGTGAGCCTCCCGAGGCCCTGAAGCGACTTGCTGCCGCAAGCATTGGAATCGAAGTGACCGGCAAGGTGGAGGAGGTTTTGACGCCTCTTCGTGAGTGCGCCCTGCTCGTCGTCCCTCTGAGGGCAGGCAGTGGGGTGCGCCTTAAAATTCTTGAGTCCATGGCCGCTGGTGTGCCAGTTGTCAGCACCACCGTGGGCGCGGAGGGGCTTCACATGCGCAACGGGCAGGACATCCTTCTAGCAGACGATGCTCCGTCGCTGAGTGAGGCCGTTCTGCGGCTGCTCAAGGACAACACCCTGAGAAAAACCATCGCTGACAATGCGCTGAAGCGCGTCACCCAGGAATTCTCATGGAGCAGCAGCGCCGAAAAGCTGCGCGAGTATGGAACGGCTCTGCACCGCAGGAAGCACAACGCGAGAGCGGACGCAAGAACGAGCCTCGTCACTTCATGCTGCTGATTTTGCAGCCCTGTGCCTCGTGTTGCAGCGTGGGAACGGGCTTTCCGGAGAGGATGGCGTCGAGGGCGTCGCGCAGATCCTTGGTGGTGGCGGCACGCTGGCGCTTGGTGGGGCCGAGGTAGAGGTCGTTGATGCGGCCTTGGTAGAGTGTCTCGGCCTTGGGTGAGAGAACAACGGCCTCGGGCGTGATTTTGGCCTTCAACTGCTTGGCGAGAGCCTGCTCCTTGTCGAGCAGCACGGTGGCTTTGACCTCGGAGAGGATGGCGTGCTCCAAGGCGACCTCGGTGGTGATCTCGGGATCGGAATGCACGAGGTAAACGACGACGCGGTCGCTGTAATCGGCGGCGATCTGGTTGATCTCCGGCATGAAAGGCCGCGTGGTGGAGCAGAACGGCGAGACGAAGAAGAGCACGACGGCCTTCTTGTCGCCAGCGGCGGCAGGATCGTGGGTCTTGCCGTCGGTGGCGGGCAGTTCGAGCGCGGAGGCGACGCTGGTGAGCATCAGCAGAGCGTAAAGCAGGTGCTTCATGGTCTTACTGCAGTTGGGCGACGGCAGCATCAAGTGACGCGGCGTCTTTGATGCTGATGACCTTCACGGATTTGTCGATCTTGCCCATGAGGCCGGCGAGGGTGGCGTCGGGGCCGAGTTCGATGAAGGTGGTGTGGCCGGCGGCGATGAGGTGCTGCATGCTTTCCACCCAGCGGACGCTGCCGGTGACCTGGCTGGTGAGGGTGGCGCGGATTTCCTCGGGCGTGGAGACGGGGCGGGCCTCGAAGTTGCAGACGACGGGAACGCGCGGGCTTTGAATCGGCGCGGCGGCGAGAGCGATGGCAAGCTTGTCCTGCGCGGACTTCATGAGGCGACTGTGATAAGCACCGGCGACGGGCAGGGGAATGGCGCGCTTGATGCCTTTGTCCTTCGATTTAGCGGCTGCGGCCGCGATGCCTTCAGCGCTGCCGCTGAGGACGATCTGTCCGGGGGCGTTCAAGTTCGCGACATCGACATCGCATTCCTGCGCGAGTTCGCGGATGGCGGATTCTTCACCGCCGAGCAGGGCGAGCATGGCACCTTTGGTGTTTTCGCAGGCTTCTTCCATGAAGCTGCCGCGTTGGAAGACGAGATTGAGGCCGGTGGCGAAGTCGAAGGTGCCGGCGGCGGCGTGCGCGGTGAATTCACCGAGGGAGAGACCTGCGGTGGCGGTGACGTTGAGCGATGGCACTTTGCTTTTCAGTACTTCGAGGATGGCGAGGCCATGGGCGTAAAGCGCGGGCTGGCAGCGGCTGGTTTTGGTGAGTTCCTCCATCGGGCCTTCGAACATGACGTTGCTAAGCCAGGGGCCGATGGCAATGTTTGCTTGGTCAAAGATGTCGCGGACGGCGGGGTAGGCTTCGGCAAGGTCTTTGCCCATGCCGACTTTCTGGGCGCCTTGACCGGCGAAGAGGAGGACTGCGTTCATGGTTGGAACTGGTTGTTAGGAGTGATGAGTTAAGAGCGCATTGAGCACGGTCGAGAAGGCGGGTCAAGTGTGGTCAAGGAGTCAAGAGGACAAGGAGCGCAGATGATTGCTGCAAGACGGCGTTGTGAAGGAGTTCGGGGCCGCGTTGCATGGCTTCGGCGAGGGACATGTCCTTGGGTTTGATGGCGCAGAGGAAGTCGAAGCGGGTGCGGAGTTGGTTTTCGGCCTCAATGGCTCCGGCGAAGGCGGCGACGGATTTGCCGAGTTCGCGGGCCATGTCGGCGACGCCCATGGGGCCTTTGCCGTGGAGGGTTTGGGCATCGAGACGGCCTTCGCCGGTGATGACGAGGTCGGCGGCGGCGATGCGGCGGCGCAGATGGACGAGATCAGCGATCAAATCGAAGCCGCTGGTGAGTTTGGCACCACAGAAGCTCATGAGGCCGAAGCCAAGGCCACCGGCGGCTCCAGCTCCCGGAATATCGCGATGATCGACACCGAGATCGCGTTTGATGATGTCGGCGAGGTGTTGGAGGCGGGATTCGAAGAACCCGAAATCTTGTATTCCTTTCTGCGGACCATAGATGCGGGTGCAACCGTGGGGGCCGAGGAGGGGATTGTTCACGTCGCAGGCAACGAGGATTTCGGGCATTGAGAGCGAACTGCGTTCGATTTTCGCGAGCCTGTCCATGTGGGAGATGATTGGTTCAAGCGGCGTGCTGTCTGCATCGAGAAAACGGAAGCCGAGTGCCGCGGCCATGCCGATGCCTGCGTCGTTGGTGGCGCTGCCGCCGATGCCGATGACGATGCGATCCGTGCCGCGCTCGATCGCATCCAGCAGCATCAGACCGGTGCCGTGGGTGGTGGCGGTGGCGGGATCGAGGGAGAGGTCGCTGACCATGGCGAGGCCGGAGGCGGCGCTCATTTCCATGACAGCTTCGAGCCGTCCCTCATCGCGAACGAGGCCGTAGCGGGCAGTGACGGGACGATTTTGGGCGTCAAAGGTGGCGTTTTCGCACCATTCGCCATTCAAGGCGGCGATCACAGCCTCGGCGGTGCCTTCGCCACCGTCGGCGATGGGGCAGAGGTCGCATTCGACTTCGGGGATCGCCTGTTTGAGGGCTTTTTCGATGGATTTTGCTGCCACCGCGGCCGGGATGGAGCCTTTGAACTTGTCGATGGCGATGAGGATGCGCATGGGGCGGCGGATGGTGGCGTTGCAGGCCAGATTTGCCAAGCCGAGGCTGAGGAGATTGTGAGACAAATGACAGTCAGGTGTCAGGATTTTGTAATTAGCCATTGCCGGGCATGACAAAAGAGGGTTATAATTTATGGAATTTGTAAAATTTATGTCTTTCGCAGCCATGGCAGAGGTTTCCTCCTCGATGACCGTTCCCAGGCATGACCCCGTCTGCCAACGGGCTCATGGTGGCGAAGTGCCGCGGTCCGGGCGTTTCGAACGAGAGCAGGAGGAGTTGAATCTGCGCAATGCCCGTATGGGAGCGTGGTTCGTGATGATTCTGGTGCCGCTGTGCAGTTTTTTGGACTGGATGGCCTATCCAGAGCGCTACTGGGAGTTTCTGGTGCTGCGGCTGGCCTGTGCGGCGAGCTGTGTGCCGCTGCTTCTGGCGCTGAATGGGTCCTTGGGGAGAAAGTACTGCCGCGCTTATCCGGTGATCCTGCCACTGCTGCCGGCGCTCATGATCTGTTTCATGATCTACCTGAGTGGTGATCCCGGCTCCGGCTACTATGCCGGGCTGACGTTGTGCATCGTGGCGACGTCGTTTGTGTTCCATTGGACGTTTCGCGAAATCGGTCTCACGCTGGGGCTCGTCGTGCTCGCGTATCTGGCCTCCACACTGCCGAATCTGAGCGGCAGTGACGATCCGCGTGCGCTGGGCATCTTTGTGAACAACACAGGCTTCATCCTGCTGAACTGCGTGGTGCTTTACTTTGGCAGCCGTCAGCATCATGCGATCCGCCTGCGTGAATTTGCCAGCCGCTGCAAAGTGGAGGACCAGCGTGAGGAATTGGCCGCACGCAACGATGAACTCACCACCACGCTGAAACGTTTGCGTGAAACCGAGGCGCAGCTCGATCAGAGCGAAAAGCTGGCGTCCATCGGCCGTCTCAGCGCCGGGATCGTGCATGAGATCAACAACCCGCTGAACTACGTGAAGTCGGCGGTGTATCTGCTAAAGAAAAAGGGCAAAGCGTTGCCTCCTGAGGTCGCGGAGGCGTTCAACACCATCGCCGAGGACATTGGCGAGGGCATCGACCGTGTGGCAGCGATCGTTTCTGATCTGCGCACGTTCGCACATCCTGAAAATCGCGGGGCACGGCCGGTGAATTTGCAGGACGTGTCACGCAAGGCGCTGCGTTTGCTCGCGAAGGAGATCAGTGATCGTGGGGTGACGCTTGTGGATGAGATTCCGGCGGGCGTCATCGCCCAGGGTGACGAAAACTATCTGATTCAAATCTTCCTCAACCTGGTACAGAACAGCTTGGATGCGCTGGCGGGCCGACCATCGCCGACAATTTTGATCAAGGCGCAGGAAACAGCGGGCGGCATCGATTTGATCGTGAGGGACAACGGAACGGGCATTCCGAAAGAGAACCTCTCGAAGGTTTTTGATCCCTTTTTCACCACGAAGCAGGTCGGCCAGGGCATGGGCCTGGGGTTGAGCATCTGCTTTCGGATGATCCAGCAGATGGGCGGCGAAGTGAAGATCGACACGGAGGCGGGAAGCCACACGCAGTTCACTCTGAGCCTCAAAAAGCCTGACAAGGCTTGAAGTCATGACCAGCCAGCAGCTATCGCCTTATCACATTCTCTACGTCGATGACGAAGAGAAGGCGCTGCATTACTTCCGGGAGATCTTCGGCGATGAGTACATCGTTCACACTGCAAACAATGCGCTGGATGGCTACCGCATCCTACAGACGCATGGGGCGCAGATCGGCCTGATGCTCACGGATCAGCGCATGCCTGGCCCGAGCGGGATCGAACTGATGGAACATGCGCGAAAGCTGAATCCGAACCTCATCCGCGTCCTGGTCACCGCCTACACCGACTATCAGGCGGCAGTGGACGCGGTGAACTCCGGGCGCTGCTTTCGGTATATTCACAAACCGTGGGATCCTGATGAACTGGCGGTGGTGATCAAGCATGGGCTGGACTACTACCATGCCCTGATCGAGCGCGAACGCCTGCTGACGGAGAAGGCGGACACGGTGAGGCACATGCTCTCCGCTGACAAAGTTTCCGGCCTGGGCATCCTTGCGGAGGGATTAAACCATCATCTGCGCAACGCGCTCACCGTGGTGCGCGCGTTCATTGACCTGGCACCGATGAAATTGATGGAGGAGATCGGCGGCGCTCATCCCCGTGATCCCTCCTTCTGGCTCGATGTGCAGAATCAGGCGCAGTCACAGATCGAACGCATTCAGTCGTTGCTGGCACGCCTCGCCGAGGCCTCGCATGCCAAACGAGTGGAGCGGAATGACAAGTGCAGCCTCAATGGAGTCCTCAGCGAGATGATCGACATGTTTTCCGAAGGGTTGCAGGAGAAAAACCTGCATGTCGATGTCGAGATCGACCCCAATCTGCCGCCGCTCATGGTGCATGACGGGCGGTTCCGCCAGATGTGGCGCCTGATCTTCATGGAGGAACTCACGCATCTCAGCCCTGGCGACCAAATTCAAATCAGTGCGAAGATCAAACGAGACGCCAAAGGCCAGTCCTGCGTGGAGATGTATGTGCGGGACACGGGCATGTGGGAGGGTACCGACAAGCCGATCAATCTGTTCGATCCTTTCTACACCCGCAGCCGCAAGCCGGATGATTTTGGCGTGAACATGATGGCCTGTTACGTGACGATGCATTTGCACGGTGGAACTGCGGAGGCACGTCATCTGGAACCGCGCGGATTGGAACTCAAACTGACCCTGCCGCTTGATCCCAGCTCCGAACCGAAGAAGGAGGAGGATTTCTTCCGCTCATTGCTCACTCATGAGCAGCGCTGGCAGCAGCGTGAAGAGATGGTGGCGGCATGAAAAAAGGCGGACCCGTTCAGGTCCGCCTTTGGTGATCAGATCGTCCTCAGGGACAGTTACTTCGTCTCAGGTGTTTTCGCGCCTTCCTTGAAGCAGTAGAGATGCGTATGCGTGGTGATGTACACAGCACCGTTGGCGGCGACGACGCTGCTGAGCAGAGGAGAGGGGAACTCGATGGTCTTGAGTTCCTTCAGTTCCTTGCCCTCGGCGAGGATGAAGAGCTCGCCTTCCTCATTGCCGATCCAGACCTTGCCGTCGGCAACGAGCGGGCTGGCCCAGATGTGGCCTTTGGTGTCGAACTTCCAGTATTCCTTGCCGGTCTTGGCGTCGAGGCAGAAGAGGCGGCCGGTGTAGTCCGCAGCATAGACGAGACCGTCTTTGACCGCAGGGGTGGAAATGGAGCGCTCGATGCCTTTGAAGGTCCACACGGCCTTGCCGGAGATGTCTCCGGTGGCTTTGGGGTCGATGCAACTGAGCATGCCGACGCCTTCGCCGTGCTCGGGATCCTGGCCGATGGGGACATAGATCAGGCCGTCGGCGATGGTGGGAGTGGCGATGATCTCGCTGGGGCCGTCGTATTCGACATACTTGATGGGCTCACCTGCGGAGTTCTTGCGATACTCGGGCGGATTGGCGTCATAGCGCCAGTGTTCGGCGAGGATGTCGAGGTCTTCGGCATTCTTTTTGGTTTCGGGGGCCATGGAATAGACCCAGCCGTCACCGGCGGCGAAAATGATCTGCTTTTTGCCGCCGAGTTCGAGATAATTCGGGGAGGACCAGGAGCAGTGAAGCACGCGCTGGGAAGCGATGCTGTCCTGCTCGCCGAGGAGCGTGCCGGTCTCGGCGTCAAGCATGATGAAGCTGGGGCTGTTCGGTGCGGGAATGTTGGTGTGGGTCCAATCCACGCCGTTGCAGGTCGGGACGAAGACCTTGCCATCAACAACGAGGGGGAAACCGGCGGTGGCGTTGTGCTGGAAGACGCCGAGTTCTTTGTACATGTCGTAAACCCAGAGGATGTCCGCATCGGATTTGCCTGGGGCGATGGGGGCGGTGTTTTTGCCGTCTTTGTCGAGCGGGGCCATGAAGGTGTTTTCTTCCTGCATGCCCTGGTTGCCATCGCTGAGGCCTTTCACATCCATGCAGATGATCTGGCAGCGGTTGCCGGGGACGTAGGCTTTGTCGCCGACGATGGTGGGGCTGGCGCAGATGCCGAGGTATTCCCAGTCGTTGACCTTGCCGGTGCCCATCTTCGGGGAGACGAGCTGCCATTTGAACTGGCCGGTGTATTCATCGAAGACCATGACGATGCCGCGGTCGCCGGTGTGCTTGTCGTCACGCGGAGATTCGTTGTTCGTGCCGACATAGACCTGGCCGTTGGCGATCACCGGTGTGCCGTAGGTCTGGGAGCCGAGCTTGGCCACCCAGAGGCAGTTTTTGGTGGTGCTCATGTCAATGTCCTCGGCTCCAGGCTGCTTGTTGGCCTCCTCGGCATTGGGACGGAGACGTCCGGCAATCTTGGGCGCGGCCTTGGGACCGTATTTCTTGCCGGGATCGAAGTCGATAGGCAGGCCTTTTTCATCGGACACCATGTTGCGGGTGTTGCCGCCGCCCCATTGGGGGTAATCAGCGGCCTGCAGCGAAGCCGTGGCGGCGAACGCCAGGGCGAGGAGGAGGGTGGGTTTTGTGGTCATGTCGTGGGAAAAGTCAGGTGAAAGAATTCGTCAAGATGAGGTTCAAGACTGTGTTACGAGTGATCAGTTGTTCGGCGTGACGCTCAGGTTGTCGAGGTACATGCGCTTCTGGTTGAGCGGCGTGAAGCCGAAGATGCCAGGGGAACCGTTGGTGTGGGCGCGTGGCACTTTAACCTCGATGGTCCAGGCATCGGGCTCAGCAGCGCCTTTTTCCCAAGCTTTGGCTTGGACGACACCGCTGCCATCGGCGGCGACATCGACGCGGCACTTGAGCGTGTACCACTTGTTGGCGGTCAATTTATAGGCCACTTCCTGCTTGAGGCGCTCCGGGTTGGAACTGACTTCCAGCTTGCCAGCGTTGCCACGCAGGCAAACGAGATAGCGCTGGTTGATGAGGCCGATGTCGGCTTTGGAGCGGGCGTTGCCTTCGGTGAGGACGTCGGCCTGCATGGTGTAGTTTTTCAGGTGCGACGGTGCGAAGAAGACGGAGGCGCGCTGGAACAGCAACCGGTCAAAGCTCTTGCCGAAGACTTTGCTGCCGTCTTTTTCCATGACTTGGAATTTAAAACGCGCACCGATCCAAGGCAGCGGCGGATAGGCGAACTTGTAGGCGGGGTTGTTTTGCGGATCGACGGGGAACTCCTCGGTGAGCGTGTAGCTCTCGAAGTCCTGGGTGATGGGCAGGTTCTTCAATGCGCGACCACGGATGGTGCCGGTGATGCCGCTTGGGGCGGTGGCTTTGAAGGCACCGGCGCTGACCTTGGCATCCGAGGCAACTTCGAGTTCGCCCGCTTCATTGAATTTGGCGTCCATGGTGGCTTTCACCTTTGCGGTGGGCGGGATGAAGGACTCCCACTTCACGCCTTTGACGTCCTCGCTGACGACGAAGCCGTTCGCATCGACGCTGCGGATGCGGAAGACCTGCTTGTCACCGGTCATGATGACGGTTTCCGCCGGGATGATCTGCAGAGCGGCTGGTTTGCCGGCCTTCGGAATGTCAGCAACAGGCACGGCGTCCACCTTGATGCCGGAGTTCGGAATCGGGAAGCAGTAGAACTGCTTCGTGGTGGTCACATAAAGCTGGCCGTCACAGACGCTTGGCGCTCCGAGGCAGTCGCCGTCGAGTTTGATCTCCTGCACGATCTCCGCGTCCTTTTCGCCGGGCTTCAGCACGACGAGCTTGCCTTCCATCATCGGGCAGTACAACAGGCCATCGACATAAATCGGAGAGGAGTGCAGGTTGGCGTTGCTGAGCTTCTTCTTCCAGAGTTCCGCGCCGGTTTCCGCGTTGATGGCATACAGTTCCGCGCCGTCGGTCATCTGATATACGACATCACCCACGACCACAGGCGAGCTGCTGGTGGCGGACAAGGGCAGGCGCCACAGCTCGACACTAGGCTCCAACACGGCACTTTCGACGTCGGTCGGCTCGTTGAGCTTCTCTGGCAGCTTGATGCAGACCAGACGGCCTTTCTCCGTGCTATCGACGTTTTCATCACCATGAATGGCGATCAGCTTGTTGCCCTTGTGAATCACGACGGAAGCGTTCACGCCGTTTTTGCAGATGGGCATCTTCCAGTAAGCCTTGCCATTGCGCGCGTTCACACAGACGATGTGGCCGCAGCCGGTGGCGTAGTAGGCCACGCGCTTGCCGTCGCGAGTTTCCAGCACGGGAGTGGAGAAGGAGCTGTCCACCGGCGGCACGACGCCGGGTCGGGACCACCAGACAAGTTCGCCGGTCTTCTTATCAAAGCCGTAGATGCGGTCTGCGGCCGGGCCGTCGGCGCCCCAGTTGGAGTAGATGAAATGGGTCAGGACGAACTCGCCCTCAATGACCGGGCTGCCAACGCGGGCATTGGGGAAGGTCATGCGGCCAAACTCCTCCATCAGCGGAATCTCGAAGACCTTCGTGCCATCGAGTTCGTAGCAGAGAAACACCCCTGCGTTGCTCACGAGATAAATACGTTTGGTCTCAGGATCGACGGTAGGCGCGCCGATGGAATAGCGGTTGTAGATCGAGTCGCTCAGGTAGTCAGCGATCTCATGTTCCCAGATTTTCTTCCCGGTTTTCGCGTCCAGGCAGGTCAGCAACTCGACGAGGTCAGTGGTCTCACCTTTGTAGCCCCAGAGGATGACCTTGCCATCAAAGATCACCGGCGTGCCACGTCCGCGGGCGGCATAGGTCCACGCGGGAGTGTCGGCGAGTTTTCCAGCGTCTGTGTAATGCTCCAAGCTCACGCCGTTTTGCAGCGGACCACGCCAGTTGGTCCAGTCGTTGGCGTGGGTGAACCCGGTCAGAGCCAGGGCGGCGGCGAACAAACGACCGAAAGAGGGGCGGGGACGGTGGTGCATGATTGGATTGGAAGATTGAAGTGAAACATCGTGAGCGCGCGCCTCGCTTCAATGCGATTTTCATACCTTTCGCAAGGGAGGCGGACACGACGTCAATAGGGGATGGGCAAAACGCCCTGCCTCGGCGGCATCTTGCAGTTGGTTCGGCACGCACTTCGAGGTAAAGTGAATGAAATCCACACAGCCATCCGGCGCAGACCCGTTGAACATCAAGATGACAGCCATGAGTACCACAGCCACGCTCTCCGCGATTCTTCTGCTGCCAGCCGTTCTCGGACTCGCTAGCTGCTGCGGCAGTCGCTGTCAAAAAGCCCCCGTGGTCGAAAAAGAAACACCGCCGCAGCGTCTCGTGGTCAGCATCCCTGATCAGAAGATGCTCACCTTTGAAGGAGAGAAGATGAAGCGGCGCTATCCGGTGAGCACTTCGCGCTTTGGCGTGGGCGACAAACCACACTCCAACTTAACGCCGCTGGGCCGCCTGGAAGTGGTGGGAATCATCGGTCAGGGGCTGCCCAAAGGCATGCGCCTTTACTCGCGCGAGCCCACCGGCGAGATACTGAAGCCCAACACCACGATTGGTGATGCCATAGTCACCCGCATCGTGCGCTTGCGCGGCACGGAACCGTGCAATGCGCGAACCTTTCAGCGCTGCATTTACATCCATGGCACGACCGATGAGAAAGGGCTGAGGAAACCCGTCTCATGGGGCTGCGTGCGCATGGGATCGTCCGACATCATCCATCTCTGCCGCTGGGTGAAACCCGGAGCCGAGGTGGACATCGTCGAAGAGCCTCTGCCGCCCACCAAGTTCCAGGCGACAGTCGGACGGCTGTTCCACTGGGGTTCTGTTGCTGAGCAATGAAACTCCGCATGGGGTGGCTCATGTCTTACCGAACCACCTGAAACTCCGGCAGCATGCACACGGCCCATAGAAGGTCTTCGAGACCTTGCTGCGTGGGCGTTGCTCCGACGATCTCCTTCGCGGTGGCGAGTTCGTCTGGCAAAGGATTGCGGCACAGTGCGTGGCGGTAGAGCGGCGTGATGAAATCGCCCTTCGCCCTCTCCAGCAGCCGTTTGGCACCCTTGGCAATGGTATCGGCCAAAATGCTCCCATTCGCGAGGTCGATGGCTTCCAGCGTGGTGAGGTCATTCGGACGGGTGGAGACGATTTGATCGCGGTTCGGGCGGCCCAGCGTGCGCATGAGGAAGTCGGCCTTCATCAAGGAGGCGCGGATCATGTGATTGGATCCGGCGGCTCCTTGCGCGAGCAACGACGGAGCCTGCGTGTCGATGGTCTTCTGCCAAACCGGCAGCGCTTGGACGACGGTGACGGGTTTCCAGTCCTTCGCCTCGAAGGCACCGAGGCGGCCTTCCTTGCCACCAGGGACTTGGGCGGTCCATTCCCACGACGCATCAGCGATGATCGAGGTTTCCTTGCCTGCCAAATCGCGAATGCGGGCGTCGAAGAAAAATCCGGCGGCGTTCGGGCCGTTGCCAGCGTTGGTGGCGATGGCGATGATCGTGTTCGCGCCTTTCTTGAGCGCGGTTTGCAGCGGCACGGCGGCGAGTTTCGTCCAGTCATCCCCGGCGCTGATCTTTTTGTTGTTCACGAACAGCGTGAAGCCGTTGTCGCAGGTGATCACGGCGCTGGCGCTGGCAGGATCGGCGTCGAGTTTGAAAGTCTTGCGCAGCGTGATGCTTTCGCCCGATGGCGGCGTGCTGCCGGGCTTGGCGCTGTCGCCCCAGATCCACTGGCCCTTGACGGTGATCAGTTTGGCGAGCGCGGGATCGACTTTGCCGCGCAACACACTGGCATCCATCTTCGCGGGCGCGGCACCGGTGAGCTGCCAGATGGCATCCACAAACTGCTCCGCCGTGAGCCGCTTGGCACGCGGACCGGCATAGGTGTAGCCGTGGTCGTCGGTTTCCTTCGTCACGATTTGCGCGTGCGACTGATACGCCTGCGAGGTGGCGATGTGGGCCAGTGTCTTCTTCAAATCATAGCCGTTCTCCACGAGGTAGGTGGCCAGGTAATCGAGCAAATCAGCATTCCACGGCGTCGTTTGCATCGAATCGACTGGATGCACAATCCCCCGGCCCATCAGGCGCTGCCACAGGCGGTTCACGATGGTGCGCGGCGTGCGGCCGTTCTGCGGATGCGTCATTAGCGCGGCGAGCTGCTTTAAGCGCTCCGGCTGCGCGGCTTTGGCGTCGATCTGGCCGATCTCCGGGAACAACCACGCAGCCGCAGCCTGTTCACCGATGGGTTTGTCACAGCGGTGAATCTCCAGCGGGCGATTCGAATAGATCGCCGCAAGTCCGTAGGCCTCGCTGAGCTTCCAGCGATCAATGAAACTGTCGTGGCACGAGGCGCACTTCATGTTGATGCCGAGGAAGCTCTGCGAAACGCTCTGCGCGAACTGAATCTCCACCGTCTGCCCGGCGCTGACATCGCCGCGCCACTTGATGCCGTCGATGTAGCCCCGGCTCTCGTCGTTCGGCGGCGCGATCAGCTCGCGCACAAACTGGTCAAAGGGCAGGTTTGTGATCAGCGTATGATACAGCCAGTTGCTGATCTGCTTGCGCCCGCCGGTGATGAAGCCGGTGCCGCCGTAATCGTTGCGCAGCAGGTCGTTCCAGAACGTCAGCCAGTGCTCCGTGTAGTCGATGTCACGCTTCAGCAGCGCCTCGACCAGACGCGCACGTTTGTCAGCAGCCTTGTCCTGGTCAAAGGCCGCCACTTCCTCCGGCGTGGGCAGCAGGCCGATGAGATCAAGCGAAGCCCGGCGCAGGAAGCTGCGGTCGTCGATGGCGGCAGGGCGGGGGAGTTTCTTCGCCGCGAGGTGTGCGTCCAGGATGCGATCAATCGGATGCGTGCGTCCATCCACCGCCGCAGGCAAGGTAGGCGAGCGCGGCTTCAGCGGCGGCTCATAAGCCGCCTTTTTGAAGGCAAATCCCTCCTCCCACGCGATGCCCGAGTCGATCCATTCCTTCAGCAGCGCGATCTGATCCGCAGGCACCCGCTTGCCCTTCGGCGGCATCTGCTCATCGGTATCGGTCGAGAGAATGACCTCGATCATCCGGCTCGCACTCGCCTTGCCCGCAGCCACCACCGGCCCGTTCTCACTGCCCTCCAGCAACGCCTTCCGGTCATTGAAAGAGAAACCGCCCTTCTTCTTGTCCCCCGCATGGCACTCCGCGCAATGCTCCCGCAGGATCGGCACGATCTGATGAGAGAAATCAACCGCGTGAGCGAGTGAGAGATGAGACGCGAGAACTAAGACAGACAGGAAACGCATGTTGGAGTCACGAACGTGGAACAGAGACCACATCTCGCGAATTGGTTCACTGGGCCGCAAATAGAGCTATTTGCCGAGGACATTATCGCCACGCCCATATCGAAGAATGCTTTCTGCGAGGTCGCGATTGGATGCGGCCCACAGATCATCGAAAAAGATCCAATGACTCGCAAAGCACGTTTTCTTGGTTGGATCATCATATGCAGTCGAAACACTGGTGAAGACTACCTGACAGAGGTGAGGGGAGAACTGGAACTTGCTCGGGCCTGTTGTTTTGATCCAATAATTCTGGGGCACTTTTTCGCCAGACTTGGGCGATGAAGCGCTGAGTTGTTCGAGCTCCTTCGAGCAGATGGTCTTGTCTCCCGTGAGGAATTGAGGGTTTTTGGTCTGGCTTCGATAGTCGCTCGATGCTCGGGAAAGCCACGCGCGAAGTCTTTGATTCAGCGCATCGAAATGACGGAGTGACTCTTCCAGCGATGGGTTTTCAGATCTTAAGGCAAGCGCGCGAAGCAAAATGAGATCCTGAGGCCAGTCTGAATCGATTCCTCCATACTTGTTAAGTCTCGCCGTGATTGACTGTTCAGCGAGCCATGAGCCAAAAGCGGGAACTCGAACGGGCAGCCGATAACATCCTTCAATTTCCCTGATGGTGGAGCCGTATTGGCAGGAGAAGAAGCAGCAATACGTTCCCTCATCTCCATGTCCGAGAGGTTTGACATGCACAGGAGGATGCCAACTCTCCGCGCTGTAGTTTACGGGAAGGTCAAACTCACGATAAATCAGAAATGAAACCCGTTCTGGGTGTCGCCTCGCGAAATCCGAGTCGAAAAGATACCAGCCAATGTCTATTTCATCATCGTCGGTAATGGCTTGTATCGCAGTATCCAGCATTTCAATCGTGCCTTCCGAATAGCGTCCACCGAATGATTCTACGTAATTCTGAACGTCCCCCAGACTCTGTGGAACCGGTCGCTGCAACATCGGGATGAGGAAGCTGCTGAGCCCATAGATACCTCCTCCAAATACATTCTCACGCAGAGACCACATCTGATCCTGCCAATCCAATGGGTTGAATTCAGACCCTTTTGGAATCCTTGGTTCAGACCTGGTCAGCTCTTCATGCGAAATCCAGTATCGTTGAAACCATCCGAGAAGATCAGGCACATCCGGGAATTCAACGATCCTCCGTCCATGAGGCTGCTCGTACTCGCTTCTACAGATGAAGTAAACCATTCAAGAGGGGGGTGAATTTGGCGGATCATTCACAAATCTGTCGGTTTGTCAGCAGGAGAATGCATAAACGGTTTGTGTTTAGTTCCGTGTCCACGCATGCCTGCAAGATGTCCTTCTCCGCACTCGTTCGGATTCGACTCATGAAGTTTCTCACCGCCGCCGCTCTTTCGTTGTGTCTCGTCAGTTTCGTCCAGTCCGCTCCGCAGGATGATCAGTATGTCCTCGGACCGGATTCGCAGATCAACAAGGACGTGCCGCAGGGCAAGGTGACGCAGATGCCGGCGTGGACGAACTCGAAGATTTATCCCGGCACGACGCGGGACTGGTGGTTCTACGTTCCGGCCCAATACAAACCCGAACAACCGGCGAACGTGATGGTGTTTTGCGACGGCGGCGGCTTTGTGAAGACGGACGGGCAGTTCCGCGTGCCGGTGGTGTTCGACAATCTCATCGCCAAGGGCGAGATGCCGGTGACGATCGCCATCTTCATCAATCCCGGTGTGTTTCCGACCAGCAATCCGAAGGAGAAGCCGCGCAGCAACCGCAGCTTTGAATACGATTCCCTCGGCGATCTGCATGCCCGCTTCCTGATCGAAGAAATCCTGCCCGAAGTCGCCAAGAGCTACAAGCTGACCGACGATCCCGAAGGCCGGGGCATCTGTGGCAACAGCAGCGGCGGCATCTGCGCCTTCACCGTCGCCTGGGAGCGTCCCGACGCCTTCCGCAAGGTGATCAGCCACATCGGCAGCTTCACCAACATCCGCGGCGGGCATGTGTATCCCGCGCTGATCCGCAAGACCGACAAGAAGCCGCTCAAGGTCTTCCTCCAGGATGGCAAGAACGATCTCGACAACCAGTTCGGCAACTGGCCGCTCGCCAACCAGGACATGGCCGCGTCGCTGAAGTTCGCCGGTTACGATTACCAGTTCGTCCTCGGCGAAGGCACCCACAACGGCAAACACGGCGGTGCGCTGCTGCCGGACACGCTGCGCTGGCTGTGGAAGAAGTGAGACACAAGCCGTTCGTGGTTCCTAGTTCTTGGTTCTTCGCGAGGAACCGCTTGGAAACTAAGAACCAATAACAAATAACCCCGAACCGACTGCTTTTCATGAACCGCCTGCTCCTTTCCCTCAGCCTTCTCGCCACACCCCTCCTCGCGCAAGACACATCATTGCACGATTACCTCATCGACGGCGAGCCGTGGAAGGAAGCCGCCAGTGGCTTTGTCTTCACCGACGGTCTGTGCTGCGATGCGGCGGGGAATCTGTTCTTCACGGACGTGAAGGCGGGGAAGGGGATCTACAAGATCGACGTTGCGACCGGGAAGACGGACTTGTTTCTCGACAACCTGCCGGGCATCAGCGGGCTGCAAATCGGACCCGATGGCCGGTTCTACGCCTGTCACAACAAGGAGCAGCGCATCATCGCCATCACGATGAAGGGCGAGGTGGAGGTGCTGCTCACCGGCGTGAAGTGCAACGACCTCGTGGTGAGCAAGAAGGGCAACCTCTACTTCACCGAGACACCGACCCTGAGCATTCACCTCATCACGAAGGACAAGAAGCACATTGTGGCCGATGCAGGGCATGTGCAGAAGCCGAACGGCATCACGATTTCGCCAGACGAACGCACGCTGGCCGTCTCCGAGCACGGCGGGAAGCATGTCTGGGCTTGGCGCATCGAAGACGATGGCACGTTGACCGGTGGAGCGCCTTACATGACGATGTGGCTGCCAGTTGGCAAAGAAATCGCCTCCGGCGATGGTGCGACGACGGAAGCGAGCGGTCGCTACTTCGTCACCACAGAACTCGGCGTGCAGGTCTTTGATACTGCGGGTCGTCTCGCGGGAATCATCGCCAAACCCGATCCGCTGGGCAAAGTGGTGAGCGTCGAGTTTGCCGGTAAAGACCACGACATCCTCTACATTGCCGCAGGTGAGAAGATTTTCGGTCGCAAGGTCAAGGTGAAGGGGTATTTCTGATACTTCGCGTGAATCGTTGCTGCTATTTCATCATCTGCTGTCTGTGCAGCGTCTCCGCTGTGGCGCTGCTGCCGGGTTGTACTGCGATGGATGCGGCATGGGAGACACTGGATCCGATGGGGCACCGCAGCGAACACCAGGCGCGCTTTTACCCGCGTGGCAAAAGCACTGGCATCAAACTGCCGGGCGACGCAGGTTTCTGACATCACGCGGTCACTTCACCACCTTGCCACCCAGTGAGAGGCAGCGTTCCAGGTGCTGTTTGACAACGAGGCTGGCAGACTCAATGTCGCCCCCACGTGGATGTGGGCTGTACTGTTGGCTGGCATCCACGACCTCATGCAGCCGGTGTCACCGATGATTTCCAAGAAACTCTTCCAGACCTGGCATACCAAGGTTCTTTCGCCTGGGATGCAGGCCAGCGTTGACGCGCTCAAGGCTGCCAATCCCGACTTTGAGCACTATCTTTACGATGATGCAGACTGTCGTGCCTTCATCCAGGAACACTTCCCGACGGAAGTTGCAGACGCCTTCGACGCGCTGGTGCCTGGGGCCTACAAGGCCGACTTGTGGCGTTATTGCGTCCTCCATGTCCATGGCGGCATCTATTTGGACATCAAATTCCGCCCTCTGAACGGATTCCGATTCAGTGAGCTGGAGGACAAGGAGTATTTTTGCCGCGATTTGGATGACACAAAACGAGGCACCCTTGGCATTTACAATGCCATTCTGATCTGCCGAGCCGGGAATCCCATCCTCAAACAGTGCATCGACCAGATTGTGAGGCATGTGGAAGAAGACTATTATGGGTTTGATTATCTGTGCCCGACAGGTCCGGCGCTGATCGGAAGGTTTTTTCTGCCAACAGAAACATTCGAATTGCGACTGGCTCGTTCAGCGAAGCACATCGAATGGAGGAACAGGCCCATTTTGGAAATTTACAAAGGGTATCGTCGAACTCAAAAGAAGGAGGCCATGACGCGTTATTACGAAGCGTGGAGGCGGCGTGAAATTTATGCGAGAAAGGGGCTGCCTGCGGTTGATGGGGCGTCTGGAGTCACTGCACGACAGGCCAGGGGCTCATGGTTGTCGGGGGTGTTCGACCTTCTGCGTTGGAAGTGATCCTCTTGTCCCTTGGGAGGGGCATTGAGCGCGTTCGAAGGCCCGTGAGATTGCGCGGGCACACCTTGAATTGACGGACAGGAGGTCCGTAACCCTACTTCACCACTTTGCCACCGAGACTCAGGATGCGCGCCTTGCCTTTGGCATCCTCGGCTTCGGCGATCTGCTTGTTTGCGACGTACATTTGCGAGAGGGCGGTCCAGGCGAGGAGGTCGTTGGGCTGGAGCGTGGTGGCCATCATGCCGGCACCGATGGCTTCTTTGATCTCGCCGTTACGCAGCAGGGCCATGCCGAGAGCGTGCCAGCTTTCAAAGTGGTCGGGCTGCAAGGCGACGCAGCGGCGGTAGAGGGCGATGGCCTCGGGCAACTCACCAAGAGCGACGTGACCGCTGGCCTCATCATACAAATCTTCGACGGTGGATGGCGAGTCGCTCATGCGCGTCGAGGAATGGCTGGCATGGAATGATCAGGAGACGTCGAGCTTGGTGACGACGCGGGCTTCGTCGTGTTTCTTCTTGAACCAGGACTGGAAGAGGCTCATGCGCTCCTGACGGGAGAGGGAATCGACTTGGTTTTTGCGCACATCGGCACCATCGGGGCGTTTGCGCAGTTCCTTGGCGCTGACGTAGATGAGCAGCGTGCCTTTGTCGTAATCCACAGCGCGGGAAACATTGGCAACGGCGGTTTTGGAGGCCTCCTGGGCGATGAGGAAGGCGTTGGGCACTTCCTGCGGCGGATTGGCGATGTCGATGTCCGGCAGGGCTTCGAGCGTGAGTTTTTTTTCCTTCACGAGGTCGTCGATCTTCTTGCCGGCTTTCAAGCCGTCGTTCAACGCGGTACGGGCGTCGTTGACGGCCTTGGTGCGGGCTTCATCCGCCTTCTGGCCCTGGAGCGTGTCTTTGATCTTGTCCTTCACCTCGGCCAGCGTCTGCTGTTTGGGTTCCTCGATCTGGGTGACATCAAAGACATACCAGCCATTGCTGCCTTCAATTGCCTCTGGCTGCGTTTTGGAATCCTTGGCGCGGGCGAAGATGAGGCCGAGCAGGTTGTTTTCGGTCTTGAGCGCGGCAGGAGGCTCGCCTTGAGGGAAGGCGGGAACGGTTTCGATCTTCTCCTTGGTCTGTTTCGCGGCTTCGGCAAATTTCACGCCGCTGGCGGTCAGTTTGTTGAAGGCGTTCACACGTTCCACCTGCTGGTTCTGCGCTTTCTGGCGCTCTTCGAGCGGCTTCTTGTCGAGATCCTTCGGGTTTTCGAACAGCACGTAGCTCACGGCGCGCTTTTCGAGGGTCTTGTAGCCGTCCTTGTTCTCCTCGTAATACTTTTTGATCTCGTCGTCGGTGACGGCGGCGGCTTTTTTAAAGGCTTCGGTCTCGAAGGTGATCTTGGAGCCTTTGAAGGTGTGGTAGCTGCTGGCGTACTGCTTTTCAGCGGCGAGCGGCGAGGCCACGTAGCTTTTGGTTACGATGTCCTGGAGCTTTTGCAGGCCGAGCGTGTCCTTCATGATGCCGAGCAGGTCGCCGGATTCGAAGCCCATGGAGCCGGCGTTCTCCTCCAGCATCTGGGCGCGGGAGACGTCGAACTTGCCGTTGTTTTGCAGGGCGGGCAGCTTTTCCAGGGCGGCGCGGGCTTCCGCATCGCTGGGGCGGATGCCGAGATCCTCCATGAGGTGGCGTGCCACGAAGAGATTGATGAGCGTGTTCAGGCCGCCACCGCCAAAGCCGCCGTCGGAGGAAAGCATCATCAGCATGGAGGGCAGCTCATAGGCCTGCATGTAATACTGAGCGAACTGGAGGGAGCGCTGCGCACGCTGGACATCGCCGATGGTGTAATCCTTGCCATAGACGGTGAGGGCATGATCGGTGATCTGCGCTTTCTTCTCATAGCCGCTGTCGGTGCGCCAACCTCCCCAGACGGAGAAGGAGACAATGATGATGATCGTCAGGGTGATGAGGAAGGCACCGCGGTGGCGGCGAAAGAATTCGAGCATGAGAGGTCAGGGCGGTTGAAGGGCGCGCAATAAGGCACCGGGGGACGCAGCGGCAACCGGAAAGTGGTTTGCGTTCTGCGGATCGTCGTTGGGAAACATTCCCCCCTCGTTCCTTGACAATGGGGATGCCCGGCACACTTCATGCGCTCCTTTTCCGTCGTCCGCACATACCCCCCATGCCTCAGGCCCCCACGAAACGCTACTGGACCGTCCGCTCCTCCTCCATCCACAACCGTGGCATCTTCGCCCGCTGCGATATTCCCAATGATGTCCCCATCATCGAATACGTCGGCGAAAAAATCACCAAGGCGGAGTCTTCCCGTCGTGGCGATGCGCTGATCCACAAGTCCAAAACAACCGGCTGCGCCGCGGTCTATGTCTTCACGCTCAACCAGCGCCACGACATTGACGGCGCAAAAGGCCGCAACCCGGCGCGCTACATCAATCATTCCTGCGATCCCAATTGCGAGGCCTACATCATCCGCGGCCACATCTGGATCTACTCCCTGCGCGAGATCAAGGCAGGCGAAGAACTGACCTACAACTACGGTTTCGACGTGGACACTTGGGACGAGCATCCCTGCCGCTGCGGCACCGAGCGCTGCGTCGGCTTCATTGTGGAAGAGAAGCAGTGGCCCAAGCTGCTGCGCAAACTGGAGAAGCTCGAACGCGATGTGAAAAGCGGGAAGTTCAAGGTCAATGGCACGAACGGCCACGCCACACCGTTGGAGACAACGAAGAAGAAGCGCGCCTGAGCGCGGTTCACACCCGCCTCTTTTCACGCTCCGTCACACGGGCGGCGGCGCTGTTTTGAAAATGAGTGATGGCGGCGGCGAGCGCATCGGCGGCATCGGCTTCCGGTGTTTCGCGCAGGCGCAGTTGGGCGCGGATCATGAAGGCGACCTGCTCTTTTTGCGCGGCACCACGGCCGACGGCGGCCTGTTTGATCTCACGCGGGGCATATTCATAGATGGGCAGGCCGTGCTCGGCGGCGGCCAGGAGGCAGGCACCGCGTGCGGTGCCGAGCACGATGGCGGTCTTGAAGCTCTGCACGAAAATGGTCGATTCGATGGCGCACACGGTCGGCGCATGCTGCTGGATGACCTCGTTCAAGCCTGCGTGGATGGCGACGAGGCAGCCGGACGGAAGCAGCGCAGGCTTGTTATGAATGACTCCCCAGGCCAGCGCGCGCAACTCACCGCCGGAGCTTTCCACGACCGCCCAGCCGGTTTTACGCAGCGCCGGGTCGATGGCGAGGACACGCTCAACCGCGCTGGCGGCAAGTGCTGCGCCGGAACTGCGGACGATGCGGGCCATCTCAGTGGCGTTTGTTCGACCCGCCCTGGCCGAGGCGGAACAATTGATCGACGGAAACGGCACCGGAACCGAACAGCAGCAGCGTCACGGTGATGAAGAGGTAGAGCCACGCGGCTTCGACCTGCACGGAGCCGTCTTTCTGCAACAAGACGAGCGCGGTGATGATGACCGGCAGGAACAGCACGGCGAACAAGCGTGTCAAAAAACCAAGGATCCAGCTCAACGCCACGGCGGCGACGATCACGGCGGTGAAGGGCGCCAGAAGATGAGCGTAAGGCAGTCCGGCATCATGAAACGCAGGCACCCACGGCCACGGCTGTTCTTTCCAAAAGAAATGATAGGCGCTGACCGCTGCGCTGAAGCCATGCCGTGCCATGAGCAGCGTGCCGGTGCCGATGCGCACGATGGCGACAGTTTTGAACAAGGAACTCAGGGGGCTTTGTGCTGCGGCTGGCGCACCTCCGGTGTATTCGAGCATGGCGTGGAAATCAGATGTCGGGTGAAAGCGTGATGATGTCGCCGGCCTGCGGCGTCCATTTGTCGTTCGCGGCTTCGAGCGAGGTGAAGAATTGGCGCAGGCCCTGACGTGAGATATAAACGCCGCGCGAGGTGGAGCCGGGCTTGCGACCGCCGGTGACGGTGACGGCCTGCTGCACGCTCATGTCTTTAAAGACGGGGATGAACTCGGCTTCGCGCACATCGCCGTTGATGGAGACAACAGGTGTGTTTTCCACGGAGATGATCTGCACGGTGATGGGCCGTGTGTTGCGGCCTGCCACGCGGAACACGGCGGCGATGGAATCGGCCGCCTGAGGCAGTCGCTGGCCGCCGACGCGTGCGGTGCCCACATCAGCCAGCGGCAGCAGGCCCTCTGCATTCACCATGGCGATGCCGCGATAAATGCGGTCGGGGCTGCGTGCGCCTTCATACACTTCCAGCCTGATGGTGTGGCCAAAACCGAGCGTGCCACGCGAATTGAACGGCACATCCGGATCCTCGGCATCCATCTTGTCCGTCTCGGCCATGCCGGGAACCAGCTTGGCCACGGTGTTTCTGCTGGGGAAGCTTATCTTTGGCAGCTTCGGCACCGGAATCTTCTGGATCAGGCCGCAGGAGCAAAGCGCACAAAGAGTGGCTGCAAACACAAGGGGGGCAAGAAGGGCACGCGTCATGGTGGGTCGGGAAACAAGTTCCGGCATGATGGAGGTGCGTGGTGCGATGGCAAGAAGCTTTCGCCGCCAGCAAGGCTACTTCTTCACCAGTTCAAGGGCCTTCACGCGGAAGAGCTGCTCGCGCTCGGGAATTTCAACGGCGTTGATGCGCAGGCGGTGGATGCCGGCCTGCTTGATCTCGACTTCGCCGACGATGCAGGATTTGAACTCCTGGGCGCTGCCGGTGCGCACAACGCTGGTGCGCAGGGTCTGCCCGGCGATGACGACTTCGTAAACGCCCTCCTTTTGCGAGGCGGAGGCCTGGCGCACGGCGATTTCGTATTTCCCGGGCTGTTCGAATTTCAGAAACCAGGCGGCCCAATCGCCCTCATCGAGCCAGTTCACGAGAATATCGGCCATGAGATCCATGCCGCCGAGCTTGGGATAGTCGGCCTTGTCGGCGGAAACAGTGGTGGTGCCGGTGATGGTGGCGACCTTGGTGAGGGTGGTGTTGATTGCCTTGCTGATGGCAGTGGCCTGGGCCTTGCGCTGTGGCTCGCTGACGGCAAGCACATCGAAAAAGGCGGCGGCGTCGGGATCGGTGATACGGCTGAGTGCCGCGAGCGCCTGGTCTTTCTCACGCGCGTCCTTGCTGGCTTCGTAGAGCCGTTTCGCCTGCGCGAACAGTTCTGCCTGCGGCAGCGTGCCGGTCTGTGTGCAGAGCTGTGTGGCCGCGGTGAGCAGCAGCAGGCGGCAGGCGGGATCTATCTCGCGCGGCAGACGTGCGGTGAGGGAGGGCAGGGGATCACACGCGGGCCATTGCGCCATGGCGATGAGCGCGGCCTTGCGCACACTGACAACGGGATCGGCGATGGCTTCGAGAATCACCGCGAGTGACTCGCCGCCGCCCACACGTCCGAGGATGCGCAGCAGCAGGGCGCGGTCAGAATCACCACCATTGCCGTTGCGATACGCGGCGATGACCGGTACCACGGCGGCGTTGCGGTCGCTCTGTGCCTGGATCGCGGAAACGGCGGCCTGTTCGGCGAAGTCGGCTTCTTTTTCAGGCACGTTGTGAAGCTGTTCGAGCAGTTTCGCGAGATCGTCGCCTTGTGTGACGAGGCCGAGCGCGGTCCAGGCAGCACGGCGCACGTTCGAGTCCGCATCCCGCACCAACGGCAAAATCGGGCCGAAGGTGCCGCCGATCTCGCGCAGGCCGATGACTTTGACGAGGTTCGCGCGTGCCATCGGATGCCTGGCCGCACCCAGATGCTGCACGAGCATGGAGTCGATGTAATCACCGCCCTCAACCTGGCTGAGCGCTTGCGCTGCGGCGGCGGTGGTCTTTGGATTTTCGAGGTAGTCAAACAGCAGGCGCATGTCGAGGTCGCTCACCTGCGGTTTGTCGGCGCTGGCGATTTCGGCAAAGCGCTGCAGGCGTCCGGCTTCGCGTGAACGCTCGATGAAGCGTTTCACCGCGAACCCGCCGATGACAATGACGAGAAACGGAATCGTGACGGCCGCCCATTTGGGGAACGGCGCCTTCGCCGGACGTGATGGCAGCGACGGCAGGGAGGTGGCGCTGGTACCCGTGCTGGTGACGAGACGTGAGGAGGAGGTGCCGGATGCGGTGCTGGTGACGAGTTTTTTGCCGCCGGTGGTTTCGACCGGTCCCGTCATCACCTTTCGCCGCACCTTGGCCGGTTCATCAGTGGCCACAGCCACCGGCACCGCCTTTTTGAAGCCGCCTTCATCATAGACCTGCAGCGCCTCGGTGACAGATGCCGGTCGATTGGCGGGAACGCGATTGATGAGCCATTCGACCCACTGCACCGTGTGCGCAGGCAGATCGGGACGCAGGGCGGCGAGCGGTTTCGTGCGGTGATAGAGGTGCGCCACCATCACCTGCGGCATCGTGTCACCGGTGAAGGGATACTTCTGCGTCAGTGCATAATAGAAGACGCAGCCCAGTGCATAGATGTCTGTGCGTGTGTCCACGTCGGCGCGCTCGAACTGCTCAGGGGCCATGAAATGCACGGAGCCGAGCAGCCCGCCTTGGGAGTCCGTGTCCTGCTGCACCGGCTGTTTGGCGGTCTTGGCCAGGCCGAAGTCGAGAATCTTCACCTGGAAGCGCCCGCCGGGCAGCCAGGTGATCATGAGGTTCCCCGGCTTGAGATCGAGGTGAATGATGCCCTGCTCGTGCGCGGCGATCATACCGTCCAGCGTCTGCCGCACCAGCGAGTCGAAATCCTCGGCGGTCAGGGCGCCGCGCATGATGATGTCCTCCAGCGTCTCGCCTTTGACCAGTTCCATGACAATGAACCCGCCCTCATCATCCACTCCGGCGTCGTGAACGGTGACGATGTTCGGATGCTGCAGCACGGACTGCTGCCGTGCCTCGCGGATCAGGGCGTCCACGGCGGAGCCAAAATCGCCCGCCTTGTCGGCGCGGATGCGTTTGACGGCGACTTCGCGACCAAGCTGCTTGTCCCGGGCTCTGAAGACAGTTCCCAGACCGCCTTCAGCGATCGGGGCCAGGAGTTCGTAGCGTTCGTTCATGTGCGGGCGGATGCTGGCACTTCCAGGCTTTGACGCAATGAAACTTTCGCGTGATGCAGCACCTGTGCTAAAATGATCCCTTCAACATGCCTCTGCTCCGCGTTCAAGATCTCAAAATTCACTTCCCCGTGCGCGGGGGCTGGTTTGGCCGTGCCAAAGATGTCATCAAGGCGGTGGACAAGGTCAGCTTTGAAGTCATGGAGGGCAGCACCGTCGGTCTCGTGGGCGAAAGCGGCAGCGGCAAGTCCACCGTGGCCCGGGCGCTGCTCAAGCTCACCCCCGTCACCGGCGGCAGCGTCACCTATCGCAATCGTGAGGTGCTGCCGATGCCCGAGAGCGAGTTCCGTCCACTGCGCAAGGAAATGCAGATGGTGTTTCAGGATCCCATCGGCTCGCTGAACCCGCGCATGACGGTCGAATCGATTCTGGGCGAGCCGTTGCAGATTCATTTCAAAGACAAATCGCGTGACGAGCGCCGTGAAATCTCCGCAGGACTGCTCAAAAAGGTCGGTCTGCCCGAAGAGTCTCTGCAACGCTACCCGCATGAGTTCAGCGGCGGCCAGCGGCAGCGCATCGGCATCGCACGGGCACTGGCGGTACGGCCGAAATTCCTGATCTGCGACGAACCGGTCAGTGCGCTCGATGTCAGCGTGCAGGCGCAGATTCTGAACCTGCTCAAGGACTTGCAGGAGGAGTTCAATCTCACGCTGCTCTTCATCGCCCATGATCTGGCCGTCGTCCGCCACATGAGTGACCGCATCGTCGTCATGCATCACGGTAAAGTCGTCGAGCAGGGGGATGCTGATGAAATCTGCGAGAACCCGCGCCACGACTACACCCAGAAGCTGCTCGACGCCGTGCCGCAGCTCGATTGATTTTCACTTTCACGTCCCATGACTCCTCTTTTCAAGAAATTCCTCGGCATGAACTGGCTGTTGGTGTTGAACATCGTTGGCCTCATCGTCTTTGGCGTGTACGCCATCTTCAATGCCTCCGCGCACAAGGAGGAGGCCGAGTTCGCCATGAAATGGCGTGACCAGATCCGCTGGGTGGCCATGGGCCTGCCGTTCTTTTTCGCGGCCTCGTTGATTGATTACAAATGGGTGCGCTGGGCCTGCGTGCCGATGTATCTCGCCGGCATTGCGGGTCTCGTGGCCGTCCTGGCCATCGGAGTGGAAATCGGCGGCAACAAGGCCTGGATTCGCGTCGGCGGTCAGATGATCCAGCCATCTCAGTTTGCCATCATGTCCGGTATTTTGATCCTGGCCGTGATCTTTGGTGAACTGCCGAGGATGCTGCCGGTGTTCCGCCGCCCCTGGCTGCGCATCATGGCTGCCGGACTGTTTGCAGGCATTCCCGCCATGATGGTCATCAAGGAAGATTTGGGCTCCGGTCTCGTCTGGGGGCCGGTGTTTCTCTCCATGATGCTGGTCGGCAGCATCCCGTTTCGCTATCTCATCACGCTGCTTCTGGGCGTCGCCAGCGTGGTGCCTCTGGTGTATGTCTTCGCGCTCAAACCCTACCAGCAGGCGCGCATCAACTCGACGTGGTACATGGCCACCAACCAGTTGGACAAGGTTGACCTGCAAAATGAAGGCTGGGTGGCCAAGCACCTGCAGATCGCCGTTTCCACCGGCGGATTGGAAGGCAAGGGGCCCGAATCAAAGAAGGTTCCCGATCAGGCATCCATCCACCGCACCTTCTTCCCGCACGAATCCATCAACGATTTCATCTTCGGCGTCGTCGCCGAGGAATTCGGTTTCCGCGGGTCCATCCTGCTGCTTTCAGGCATGCTGCTGCTGCTGCTGCAAAGCGTCTTTGTAGCGTTCTGTGCCCGTGATCAGCTCGGACGACTCATCGTCGTCGGCGTGGTGGCGATGTTTTTTGTGCACACCTTCCAGAACGCCGGCATGAACCTCGTCATGCTGCCGGTCATCGGCCTGCCCATGCCCTTCATCAGCTACGGCGGCACGTTTGTCGTCGTGACGCTCTTCCTCATGGGCATGGTGCAAAGCGTCTGGGTTCACCGCAACATCTCCTCCGTGAAGAAGAAACGCGCAGTGAACAGTGATCGTGGTGACGACGAGGAATAAGAAGGTGTTTCACCACCTTCGTCATTCTGATTTCGTCACTCACACCAGTTCCCAGCCCTTGCGGTAGTCGCGGCGTACCATCTTGTCAGCGGCCTCCGAGTTTGGAATCTTCAACGCAGGAGCGTCCCATTGCAGCGTTTCATTCGGGAAGGCGCTGGCGAGGCAGCCGAGCAGCACGGCCTCGGTGAGCGGTCCGGCGTAGTCGAAGTTGGCGGTGGGTTTCTGGCTGCCGCCTTTGAGGCAGCAGTCGATGAAATCGGCCCAGTGGTTGCGGGGCTCAAGTTTCGGATACTTGTGGCCGGTGAACTTGTCGCGCGGGTAGAGCATGGGGGTGGAACCATGCGGGTGCAGCAGGACACCCTCGGTGCCGAGGTAGATCGTGCCCTGGCCGGGGAATTTCTTCACATCGTCGCCGATCAAGGCCATGACTTCGGACGGCGGACGCGCATCACCGTCGGTCCAGGTGACCTTGATGCTTTCACCAGCGGTGAACTGGGTGCCTTTGAAGGTGTATTCGACGACGGCGTTGATGGCCCAGTTGTCCTTGTTCGGCACGGGGCCGCTGGATTTCACCGAGATCGGTGCGGCGAGGTCGAGAGAACGGAACCAGCCGCTGAACATGTGGCAGCCCATGTCGCCCAGCGTGCCGGTGCCGAAGTCACGGCGTTTGCGCCAGTTGCCGGGATGATCGTATTTTTCGATGTAGCTGCGCTCGCTGGCGACGCCGAGCCACTTGTTCCAATCGAAACCTTCAGGAATGGGATCGCTTTTCACCGGACGCACTTCCATGTCGCCCCACTTCTTATTGGAGAAGGTGTGGGCTTCCTTCACCTTGCCGATGGCTCCTATCTGGATGAGTTCGACGGCGAGGCGCTCGGAGAAGTCCGAGGAAACCTGGATGCCCATCTGTGTCATCACACCCTTCTCACGCGCACGCTCCACCATCTGGCGGCATTCCCACAGGTTGTGCGCCAGCGGCTTCTGGCCATAGACGTGCTTACCTTTCGCGATGGCGGCGAGACCGATGCTGCCGTGCATGTGGTCGGGGGTGGAAACGTTCACGCTGTCGATGTTCGCGGCTTCCTTCTCCAACAGCTCACGCCAGTCCTGATAGACCTTGATGTTCGGCCACTTCTCCTGCGCCTTTTTGAAATTGCGTGTGTCCACGTCGCACACCGCCACCAGCTCCCACATCGGATGATTCGACATCGCGCTCATGTCCGACATCGACATGCCAGCCGCGCCGAAAGCCGCATGACGCAGCTTGCCGTTCGGTGACGCGGCACGCATGCCGGTGGTGACCCAGGGGGCGGCGAACAGAGTGGCGGCGGACTGGCGGATGAAATGGCGGCGTGATTGCATGTGGGGTGGCTTGGTTGAGCGCGAAAATACGTTGCGCAGGCCGTTCATCTTCCGTCTTCTCTCTGCAAAACCATGTCCGACATCCACGAACGTCTCCAGGCCATCCGCGCACGCATGGCCACCGCCGCGACACGCTGCGGGCGCGATCCCGCCACCGTCCAGCTTCTCGCCGTTTCCAAAACCTTCCCCGTCGAATCCATTCAGGAAGCCGTGGAGGGAGGACAGCTCCTCTTTGGCGAAAACAAGGTGCAGGAACTCCTCGCGAAAGCCCCGCTGCTGCCTGCCAAACTCGAATGGCATCTCATCGGTCATCTGCAATCCAACAAAGTGCGCAAAATCCTCCCGGTGGCGCGCTGCATTCACAGCATCGACTCCCTCGACCTCGCCCGCGATGTGGATCGCATCGCCAGCGAACTGGGTCTGTTCCCCAAAGTCCTCATTGAGGTCAACCTTGCCGCTGAAAGCACCAAGCACGGCTTCAATGCCGCAACGCTGCGCTCCAGCCTCGAAGCCTTGTATGCTCTCCGCCGCCTGGAGATTCAGGGCCTTATGTGCATCCCTCCCTTCGATCCTGATCCCACGAAAAGCCGCCCTCACTTCATCGAACTCCGCGAACTCCGCGACGAACTCGAAAAGCTCGGAGGCGCACCGCTTTCGCAACTCAGCATGGGCATGAGCCATGATTTCGAGATCGCCATTGAGGAAGGCGCGACGATTGTCCGTGTTGGCAGCGCGATCTTCGGCGAGCGGAAGGCGAAGATGTAGTCAAACAGTCAAGCCATCGTCAAGCATCGAGCCTTGACCTCTTGACCATGCTTGACACTCCTTGACCCATGACTCGCCTCCTCATCTTCCCGCTGCTCCTTTCCGTCTCCTTCGCCGCCGATCTGCCCAAGGTTCCGTCCAAATCCATCGCCGCGAAGCAGCAGGAGCTTTTCGCCGATGATTTCCAAGGCACCGAGCCTGCCAAGGTCTGGCACAAGGTCGTGCCCACCTTCGCCATCGAAAACGGCACGCTCAAAGGCACGCAGACGCGCGACGTGACCATCCCCGCTGCCAACGGCAAGCCGGAGATCCGAGCCCATGCCGCTGTGCATGGCCTTGAGATCCCCACGAAGGACAGCGTCGTCGAGTGCAGGATCAAGTTTGAAGGTGCGACGATGATCGACGTCGAGTTCGACGACCGCAAATACACAGGCTGCCACTACGGCCATATCTGCCGCGCCCAGGTCCGCCTCAACGGTGTCACGATCATCGACGAGAAAGACGGCAACATGCGCAACGACATCTACGAGATGAAGAAAGACCCCGCGAAAAAGGCTGAGGTTGCCAAATTGCTCGTGGGTCGCCAGATCACTTACCCCGCCAAGCTTGAAACGGGCAAATGGTACACTCTCGTCGTAGAAACAGTCGGTGATGAGATGCGCGTCACCATCGACGGCAAACCTGCGGCCTATTTGAAATCCTCCGGCATCGCCCACGCCACCAAGTCCAAGATCGAACTCGGCGTTGCGGGCAAAGACGGCTTCTTCGACGACGTCAAAGTCTGGAATGCCGAAGCGAGCGGCGTGAAATAACCGAGGGCAACATCGCCCGCCGATCGCTACTGGTAAAGATTTGTGCCCGATCGGTGCCATCGGAAGCGGCGTCTCGTGCGTATATGAGAGCATGCACAGGCCCTCTCTGATCCAATTTGGCCTTTTCTTGGGGATGGCGCTGCTCGCCGTTGCCGGGGAAAAGGGTGTCATCAATGATCCCGATGGGTTCACCAACCTTCGTGCCGGACCGAGCGCCGATGCGGCGGTCGTTGCCAGGGTAAATGCCGACGAGCCATTCGAGTTTGAGGAAGAGCCGGAAAAGGAGTGGTGGAAGGTGACGCTGGCCTCCGGCAAGACGGGCTGGATGCATTCCAGCCGCATCCGGCTTCATTTCACCCTCGATGAGATTCCGGAGAAGGATGAGGAAGGCTGTGAAGTCGGCGAATACGCGAAGGCTCGTGGTTTCGACTATAACGCCACGGCTCGTGCGGCGGCCAAGGGGGAGCCAGCGGCGATGAAGCGTTACTTCGGCATCAATGACACCGATGGTGCGGCCTCCGAAAGTCACTCTTACTGCTTCAACACCGTGATTCACATCCTTGGCGATGACAAACTCGCGGCTTTCCTGAGCCAGCAGCCGCTGGACTACCGTCTCGACGTTCGCCACCATATGGGCGGTGGCGAGTATGCGGAGCGCACTTTTCCCAAGACCGCGAAGTTGCTCTTTCAGAAGGAACTCGTGGACTGGCCATCTCCTGATGGGCGTTACGCCATTCGCAAAGTCTTTTCAGACGCACAGGTGGATCACACATCCAAGGTGGTGCGTGCGGAAGTGATCGAGAAAGCGACGGGCAAAGCCATCGCCGATCTCACCGACGCCGATATTGGCAAAGGTGCCTGGCGTGAGGGCAGAGTGCTGTGGTCGCCGGATTCGAAGCGCTTCGCCTTCTTCTCCGGCGCACAGGCATCCACGGGTAGCACGGTCGTTTATGAGGACGATGGCAAGACTTTCACCCGAGCGAAATTGCCCGAGGTGAAGTTTCCGGGACGCGACACCGATGCGGAGCTGAAAAACGCCAAGCATGAGTGGGCCTATGTCGAACCGTTGCGCTGGGAGCGGCCTGATGTGCTCGTCTTGAGTCACCACGACTACTTTAGAAGCAAGCATGACGACGGCTCCCTTCACGACGTCGGCCGCACCTACGAGATCACGCACGACTTCACCAAACGCGAAGCCACGGCGAAGGTGCGGCGATTCGATGAGTGAAATCCAAAACCGATCTCCCCACCATGAAATTGAAACTCAGCCCCTGCCTGTGGTTTGACGATCAGGCCGAAGCCGCCGCCAACTTCTACATCGGCATTTTCAAAGACTCGAAGATCACCGCCATCTCGCGCTACCCGGATGCTGGACAAGAAATTCACGGCAAGCCGGCCGGCTCCGTGTTGATCGTGGTGTTTGAGTTGGAGGGACAGTCGTTCACCGCGCTCAACGGCGGCCCTGACTTCAAGTTCAGCGAAGCCATCTCGTTCCAGATCGAATGCACGACGCAGGTGGAGGTGGACTACTACTGGGAGAAACTCGGCGAAGGCGGCGATCCGAAGGCGCAGCAGTGCGGCTGGGTGAAAGACAAGTTCGGTCTCTCCTGGCAGGTCGTTCCCAAGATTTTGCCCGAACTGCTCACTGATCCCGATACCACTAAGTCCCAGCGGGCATTTCAAGCCATGCTCCAGATGAAGAAGCTCGACATCGCCGCGTTGCAGCGTGCCTTTGCCGGATGACGTAGGTTGCCGTCCTTCACCGACGCCCACCTTTTCAATAATATCATCGTGGAGAAGCTACATCTGGTTTCGCATGTTGCGCGAGGACGGGTGTTCTCTACATTGGCGTGATGACCCCGAGGGGCTTTATCATTGTCGGCATTGTGGCTTTCCTCGTGTGGATCGTCGGTGCCATCGTAATCTGGCAAGTATTCCCCCGCATGGAGACACGCGGTCAGTTTGGTGATATGTTCGGCGCTTTGACATCACTATTCTCTGTTGCGAGCTTCATCGGAGTGCTCATTGCCCTCCATGTGCAGCAGGTTCAGGTTCACGAAGCGAACAAGGTTGCACGGGAAACAACGCAAGCCGGTGCGTTCAAGGCGGTGTTTGACATCATTCAGGATCCAAAGTTTGTCGATGCTCGGGATGAGATCCTTCGACTTCGAAAACAGCGGATTGACTGGGCAGCTACCGACTCCAAAGCGCCCGAAGTTGTGTGCAAAAACTACAATACCGTCGGAGTGCTCTGCCGTGAGCAATATGTCAAACTGGATATTGTTGCTGCCGTCTGGGGCAGGTCCATTATCGACTGTTGGAAAAAGGTTGGCGGATTTGTTGAAATCGAGCGCTGCAGTGACCCGTTTTTTGCAAAGGATTACGAAGGCCTCGTGAAGCAAGTGGAAAGCCTAATTCCGCAGGAATAATGAGATCTTGATGCGTATGAATTGCCGGTCATTTCACTTGCCCGGCTTCGTGCCTGTGGCAGCGATGCGCGTGAGAGACACGCGGCTGTTGCTGCCGCGCGTGCGGCCAAACTCGGAGGTGGTCACCCGCGAGAGGTCATCGTTCACAAAGGTCGTGCCGGAGTTGCCGGGATCATCCCGTTCCGGCGAGATCGGCACCGTGATGCGGTTTTGGTCCGGGCAGCGTAGCACGAGGTCAAAGCGCTCGCCGAACTTCGTCAGCTGAAACTGCTGGAAGCCGACGCCACGAAAAAGCTGCCTTTAATTCAGTCCGGCCTCGGCAAGGCGTTCCTTCAGGTCGCTGGCGAGGAGCGCCTGGGTGATGGGTTCGATGCGGCCTTCGACGAACTGGTCGAGATTGTAGAGGGTCAGCTCGATGCGGTGGTCGGTGACGCGGTTCTGCGGGTAGTTGTAAGTGCGGATCTTTTCCTCGCGGCCGCCGCTGCCGATGAGGGTGCGGCGGTTGGCGGAGTATTTGGCGGCCTCTTCCTGCTGCTTCTTTTCGAGCAGGCGTGAGCGCAGGATGCTGAGGGCTTTTTCCTTGTTCTTGATCTGGCTGCGGCCGTCCTGGCAGCGGACGATGGTGCCGGTGGGGATGTGCATGACCTGCACGGCGGAGTCGGTGGTGTTCACGCCCTGACCGCCGGCGCCAGAAGAACGGCAGACTTCGATGCGGACTTCGTCGGACTTGAGTTCAAAATCGACCTCCTCGGCCTCAGGCAGCACGGCGACGGTGGCGGCGGAGGTGTGGATGCGGCCCTGCGCTTCAGTGGCGGGGACGCGCTGGACGCGATGGACGCCGCTTTCGTATTTGAGGACGCGATACACATCATCGCCGCTGATCTTGACGATGACCTCTTTGAAGCCGCCGACTTCGGACGGGCTGGTGTCGAGGGATTCGACCTTCCAGCCACGGTTTTCGGCGAAGCGGGTGTACATGCGCAGCAGATCGGCGGCAAAGAGGCTGGCTTCATCGCCGCCGGTGCCGGCGCGGATTTCGAGGATGACATCGCGGCCTTCGAGCGGGTCGGGCGGCAGAATGGATTCCTGGATGGCCTTTTCGAGATCGACGAGACGCTGTTCGAGCACGGGAATTTCGGCGGCAGCCATCTCGGCGATTTCGCGGTCGTCCTGGGACTTGGCCATGTCGCGATTCTCGATCAGCTCGACTTGCGCTTTTTCATAAGCGGCCCAGTCGGCGAGGAGTTTTTGCAGGTTGCGATGTTCGCGCAGCAGGTCGCCGGCCTTTTTGGGGTCGTCGTAGAAATTCGGTCGGCCGATGACGTCTTCGAGGTCGGCGAAGCGGGTGCGTTTGCCGGCGATGACGGCGGAGTAGTCCATGGGAAGGGAAAAGCTGAAAAACTGAAAAACTGAAATGCTGAAAAGCGGAAACGGGAAAAGCAAAACGGTGCCCAGCACGAAGGCATGGGCACCGTTTGGCTAAAAGAGACTTTTGAGAGCTAAGCTTCGGCTTCGACGGCAGCAGCAGGAGCGGCAGCTTCGACCTTCGGAGCATTGCGGCGGGCGCGGGTGGAACCGTAGCGCTGGGCGAACTTGTCCACGCGACCGGCGGTGTCGATGAAACGCTGCTCACCGGTGAAGTAAGGGTGGCAGGAGGAGCAGATGCCGATACGGAGGTTCGGCACGGTGGAGATCGTGTTATAGACGGTTCCGCAGGTGCAGGTGATCGTCGTTTCGGAGGCCTTGGGATGGATGTTTTCTTTCATAATGATGAGACCACGTGACCAGACGAGGCGCGGAATGCTGCTTTCGCCGGGGCGTGGGGCGCGGATGGTAGTGGTTTTTTTGGGAGGGTCAAGGAGAGAGTCCGCTTGATCCAAGCCGTTGGGGGGAGGCTTGGAGCCGGGTTGTTTGAGCCTTCTTCGTTTATGTGGACAGCAAAAGTTGGGTGACAACCCAAACCGACATGAACAAGACGACAACGACAAAACGCACCTTTGACGAGCAGTTCAAGCGCGACGCAGTCGCGCTGCTTGAGGGTGGCCGCAAGGC